>NZ_JBLUPY010000049.1:0-28601 GCF_048068215.1 Pseudomonas sp. NY15372 | reverse complement strand
GTGGCGCGGGGCCTGGGAGCGTAGGCGGTACGCAGCAGGAGGATGGGCAGGCCGCTTCGCTCGCAGGCGTTGCAGGTCCCGTTGGGATTGGGGATCGCCTGGCGCATGGCGATGATGATGGATTTGCTGATGCTCATGAGTGGCTCCGAGCAGGGAAGTAGGAAGCGTTGCTGTGCACCGATTGAACGCTAAGGGACAACTGCCTGGCAGGGGATTTCCGGCTTCCCAAGGCGGTGTAGGACGTTTCGTTTTTTGAATTCAGCATCGAAATTCTTGGTCATGCCCTAACCTGCATCCCAAGGCATCCGATGATTGCCCGAGACCAGGCATCCCCCGCGAAAAGTTTCATCAACCTTCACCTGCCGAGTTGGCCCGTTCCCTGCTATATCCCAGCCAGCGAATTTGATCGAATGGTCAGGCCGGCGTGGTTGCATGGCGCGGTGCATGACCTTCTTTGGCGGCCATGAGGCCAGGTATTTCAAGGGCCACAGGATGTCATTGGCGGAGCAGGTCGAAAAAACCGGGAAGGAGGCGGGTTGGAGTGCGCAGTTGCAATTGCGCTTCATCCAACGCCAGGGCATGACCCGCCTTGGTGCGCGCCGGCATTTCGGTCCTCTTTTGGTGCAGCGTCCGTTTCATCCGGAAGGGGCGCCGTGCCATGTCTATGTGCTGCACCCACCTGGCGGCATCGTTGCCGGTGACCGGCTGGTGCTGGATGTGCACCTCGAACCGGGCAGCCACGCGCTGCTGACCATGCCGGGGGCGAGCAAGTTCTACCGCAGCATCGGCCCGACCGCGCAGCTCGGGCAGCGTTTTCACCTGGCTGCCGGCAGCACCCTGGAATGGCTGCCCCAGGACAGCATCTTCTTCAACGGGGCCCGGGCCAGTCTCGACAGCCGTTTCACCCTCGAGCCCGGCGCCCGGTTGCTGGCCTGGGAAACCCTGTGCCTGGGCCGACCGGTGATGGGCGAGCGCTTCGTGCAGGGTGCCCTGGACAGTCGCCTGCACATCGAAATGCCCGACGACCCAGGGCTGCACGAGCGGCTGCGTATCGAAGGTGGCCGATTGGAGAAGCTTGGCGATCATCCCTTGGTCGCCACTTTTTGCGCCACCCCTGCAACTACCGCTGTGCTGGAGAAGGCGAGGCAAGTGCTCGACGGGCTGGGCAGTCCGGCCGGCGCCACCTTGCTTGGGCCGTTGCTGGTGATTCGCTTGCTCGACCACGACAACCAACACCTGCAACACACCCTGCAGCGCCTCTGGCACGTGCTGCGTCCGGCCATCCTTGGCCTGGCCCCGTGCCCGCCGCGCATCTGGGCCACCTGAGAGAGGCGCCATGGAGCTGACCCCGAGAGAGAAAGACAAACTGCTGTTGTTCACCGCCGCGCTGTTGGCCGAGCGGCGCCTGGCCCGAGGCGTGAGGCTCAACTACCCCGAAGCGGTGGCGCTGATCAGCGCCGCAGTGCTGGAGGGCGCGCGCGATGGGCGCACGGTCGCCGAGCTGATGAGCCTGGGCCGCGAGGTACTGCAGCGTGAACAGGTCATGGAGGGGGTGCCCGAGATGCTGCACGACGTGCAGGTCGAGGCGACCTTTCCCGACGGCACCAAGCTGGTGACCGTGCATGACCCCATTGTGTAAGGAGCCGAGCATGATTCCCGGAGAAGTCCAGGTCGCCGAGGGCGACATCGAGCTCAATGCTGGCCGCGAAACCCGCCGCGTCAGCGTGGCCAACCATGGCGACCGGCCGGTGCAGGTCGGGTCGCATTATCACTTCTATGAAGTCAACCAGTGCCTGGTCTTCGAGCGCGAAGCGGCGCTTGGGTTTCGCCTCGACATCCCCGCCGGCACCGCGGTGCGCTTCGAGCCGGGGCAGGCGCGCACCGTGCAGCTTGTGGCCTATGCCGGCAAGCGTGAGGTCTTCGGCTTCCAGGGCAAGGTGATGGGCGCGCTGGAGGGCAGGGCATGAGCCGCATTTCCCGGCAGGCCTATGCCGACATGTTCGGCCCCACCTTGGGCGATCGCGTGCGCCTGGCCGATACCGCCTTGTGGGTCGAGGTGGAAAAGGACTTCACCGTCTATGGCGAGGAGGTCAAGTTCGGCGGCGGCAAGGTCATCCGCGACGGTATGGGCCAAGGCCAGATGCTCGCCGCCGACGCCATGGATCTGGTACTGACCAATGCCTTGATCATCGACCACTGGGGTATCGTCAAGGCCGACATCGGTGTCCGGCACGGGCGTATCGCCGCCATCGGCAAGGCGGGCAACCCCGACGTGCAGCCAGGTGTCACCGTGCCGGTCGGCCCCGGCACGGAAGTGATCGCCGCCGAAGGCAAGATCGTCACCGCTGGCGGGATCGACTCGCATATCCACTTCATCTGCCCGCAGCAGGTGGAAGAAGCGCTGACCAGCGGCGTCACCACCTTCATCGGCGGTGGTACGGGGCCTGCCACCGGCACTAATGCCACGACCTGTACGCCGGGCCCCTGGTACCTGGCGCGCATGCTCCAGGCCGCCGACAGCCTGCCGATCAATATCGGCCTGCTGGGTAAGGGCAACGCTTCACGGCCTGAAGCGCTGCGCGAGCAGATCGCCGCCGGTGCGGTGGGCCTGAAGCTACATGAGGACTGGGGCTCCACGCCCGCCGCCATCGACTGCTGCCTGGGCGTGGCCGAGGAGCTGGACGTGCAGGTGGCGATCCATACCGACACCCTCAACGAATCCGGTTGTATCGAGGACACCCTGGCGGCCATCGGCGATCGCACCATCCATACCTTCCACACCGAAGGCGCCGGGGGCGGCCATGCGCCGGACATCATCCGCGCGGCGGGGCAGGCCAACGTGCTGCCGTCATCGACCAACCCGACCTTGCCGTACACGGTCAATACGGTCGATGAGCATCTGGACATGCTCATGGTCTGCCACCACTTGGACCCGAGCATCGCCGAGGACGTGGCCTTCGCCGAGTCGCGCATCCGCCGCGAAACCATCGCCGCGGAAGATATCCTCCATGATCTGGGCGCCTTCGCCATGACTTCGTCCGACTCCCAGGCCATGGGGCGGGTCGGCGAGGTGGTGCTGCGCACCTGGCAGGTGGCGCACCAGATGAAGCTGCGCCGTGGGCCGCTGGCAGCGGACGGCAGCTACAGCGACAACTTCCGGGTCAAGCGCTACATCGCCAAATACACCATCAACCCAGCCCTGACCCACGGCATCGCCCATGAAGTGGGTTCGGTGGAAGTGGGCAAGCTGGCCGACCTGGTGTTGTGGTCGCCTGCCTTCTTCGCGGTCAAGCCGGCGCTGGTGATCAAGGGTGGAATGATCGCCAGCGCGCCGATGGGCGACATCAACGGTTCGATCCCGACCCCGCAGCCGGTGCATTACCGCCCCATGTTCGGTGCCCTGGGCGCGGCGCGGCATGCCACGCGCATGACCTTTCTGCCCCAGGTGGCGATGGGGCGTGGCCTGGCCGATGAGCTTGGCCTGCGCAGCCTGATCGGCGTGGCCCACGGCTGCCGGCGGGTGCGCAAAGCCGACATGGTCCATAACGACCTGCAGCCGCATATCGAGGTGGATGCCCAGACCTACCAGGTGCGCGCCGACGGAGAGCTGTTGGTATGCGAACCGGCCTGCGAGTTGCCGCTGGCCCAGCGTTATTTCCTGTTCTGAAGGAGTGCCCATGATTGTCCTGACCCGCCGGATCGCCGAAGCCGAAAGGGTGACCGGCACCGTCACCCTGGATGTGGACCGCCGCATCAAGAGCCGTTTGCGCATGACCCTGGACGATGGCCGTGAAGCCGGGCTGATGCTCGAGCGCGGCCATTTGCTGCGCGGTGGCGAATTGCTCGCCGATGCCCAGGGCATGCAAGTCGTGAGAGTACTGGCAGCCCCCGAGCAGGTATCCACGGCGCGCTGCGCCGACCCGTTGTTGCTGGCCCGTGCCGCCTATCACCTGGGCAACCGCCATGTGCCGCTGCAGATCGAGGCGGGCTTTTTGCGTTACCAGCACGACCATGTACTGGACGAGATGCTGCGCGGCCTCGGCCTGACCGTGCTGGTCGAGCAGGCGCCTTTCGAGCCGGAGGCCGGTGCCTACCAGAACGCGCCTCACGGTCACGCTCACGGCCACGATCATCCGTTCGTGCGTTTACCCGTCCATTCCTGAAATACCTTGGAGCATTCGATGAAAAAGACTTTCGCCCTTGCCTTGCTGCTGGTGGCCTTGCCGGCCTTCGCCCACCCAGGCCACGACAGCAATCCCTTGCAGGACGGCCTGCTGCACCCCCTCACTGGCCTGGACCACCTGCTGATGTTGCTGGGCACCGGTGTGCTGGCAGCCTTGACCCGGCGCCACCTCGGCCTGCCGTTGGCTACCTTGGCGGCCATGTTCGCCGGCGCGGTGTGCGGTCATCTGTTCGGCGGCGTGCTGGGCATGGAAACCATGATCGCGGTGTCTGTTCTGGTCGCGGCGGGTGCCTTGCTGCTACCGAACCGGCAACTGTCGCTGGCCCTGGCCATGCCGGTGTTCGCGCTGTTCCATGGCTGGGCCCACGGCGTGGAAGCCACCCCAAGTGCATTCTGGTTGTTCAGCGCAGGCTTCGTCACCGTCAGTGGCCTGCTGCTGGTGGCAGGCTTCGCCCTCGGCTGCCTGCTGCGCCGTCATAGCCGCCTGCAGAAGGTCTTTGGGGGCGGACTGCTGGCCGGCGCTGCATTCGTGCTGGTCGGCTGATGAGCGGTGACCTGGCGCTGCTGCGCCTGCTGCAACTGGCCAGCCCCGGCCTGCCGGTGGGCGGTTTCACCTATTCCCAAGGCCTGGAATGGGCGGTGGAGGCTGGCTGGGTGCAGGATGTCTCGAGCTTCGCGGCCTGGCAGCGCCAGCAGATGTACGACACCCTGGGGCTGCTCGACTGGCCGGTGCTGGCGCGGCTGCACCGGGCTTGCCTGGACGACGATATCGAGCGCTTCGACCATTGGTGCCGCTTCCTGCTGGCCAATCGGGAGACCGCCGAGCTACGGCTGGAAGAGCAACAGCGCGGCAGCGCCCTGGCACGCATGCTCGACGGCTGGCAACTGGGCCAGGCCCCGGCCTGGCGTGCGAGCCTTGCACGTTGCCAGCTGGGCGGCATGGCCTGGCTTGGCGCGCATTGGTCCATTGCGCTGCGCCAGTTGGCCCTGGGCCATGGCTTCGCCTGGCTGGAGGGCGCGGTGACCGCAGGGGTCAAGTTGGTGCCGTTTGGTCAGCAAGCCGCCCAGACCCTGCTGCGGGACTTGAGCGAAGAGCTGCCCGCCGTGCTCGAAAGCGCCCTGAACCTCGCAGACGACCAGCTCGGCGGTGGCCTGCCACTGCTGGCGATCGCCTCGTCATGTCACGAAACCCAATACACCCGTTTGTTCCGATCCTGAGGACTGCCTTGATGCAACATTACCAGCAACCCCTGCGCGTCGGTGTCGGCGGCCCCGTTGGCTCCGGCAAGACCGCGCTGCTCGAAGCCTTGTGCAAGGCCATGCGCGACCAGTACCAGATCGCCGTGGTGACCAACGACATCTACACCAAGGAGGATCAGCGCATCCTCACCGAGGCCGGCGCGCTGGAGCCCGAGCGCATCGTCGGTGTGGAAACCGGAGGCTGCCCGCATACCGCTATCCGCGAGGATGCCTCGATGAACCTGGCTGCCGTGGAAGCGCTGGCGCGCAAGTTCGGCAACCTCGAGGTGATCTTCGTGGAGAGCGGCGGCGACAACCTGAGCGCGACGTTCAGCCCGGAGCTGGCCGACCTGACCATCTACGTGATCGATGTGGCCGAGGGCGAGAAAATCCCGCGCAAGGGCGGGCCCGGCATCACCAAATCGGATTTCTTGGTGATCAACAAGACCGACCTGGCGCCCCATGTCGGCGCCTCGCTGGAGGTGATGGCGCATGATACCCGGCGCATGCGCCCGGAGCGGCCGTGGACGTTCAGCAATCTGAAGAAGGGGGAGGGGCTGCAGGCGGTGATCGACTTCATCGTCGAACGTGGAATGCTGGGCGTCGGCTGAACGGGCAACGGCGTCCACAGCCTCGATAGTGTTGAGGCGAAGGTGCCTCGAGTCGCTGTGCGGCGACAGTGATACCGGCCAGCCAGCTCAGGGTTCAAAGGCCTTTGCGCTGGTCGGTCGGATGCCCCTGCAACGAACCCACGAGCTTGAGCGTGGTGCCGTCGGCCAGCGTCAACACAAGGTTTTCGAGGGTCCCGGCCAGGCGATCCGGAAAGATCGGCTGACCGTCGGGGTCGACATCGTCGTAATAGAACCGCGTGCCTTCAAGCCAGCCGAGGGCCGTCTGCAAGTCGGGGCCGAGGTAGTACTTGCCGTCGAGGAAGAAGCCAGTGAACTGCCAGGTACGCTCCTCGTTATCTACCGTGTAGCGTTCGCCAGGTTGCATGCCGGTTTTGGGATCGAGCATTCGATGAGCCTCCAATGGTAATGGTTATGGGGTAGAAAACCCCTCCTGCGCAGAGGTTCCTTACAAGGGACGGAAGTGTTTCTGACTGTGGCGCGATGGAATCGCTGGCAACCTGCGCAGTCCCACCTGATAGGTGGGCATACATGAAGCCCGATATCCCTCGCCATGGAGAAATGTCATGAAAGCAGTGGTAATGACCGCATTGCTGGCCACCGCCGGCCTCGCCCAGGCCGCCCAGACGGTGGAGTTGAAACTGGCCGGCCCGGATGGCCCAGGCAAGCCGATCGGCACGGTCACCCTCGAGCAGGGCCAGTATGGCACCGTGCTCACCCCGGACCTCAAGGACCTGCCACCTGGCGTGCACGGTTTCCACCTGCATCAGCGCCCCTCGTGCGAGCCTGCCCAGGAGAACGGCAAGCCGGTGCCGGCCGGTGCCGCAGGCGGGCATTGGGACCCAGATGCATCCAACGCCCACAAAGGCCCCTACGATGACAGCGGCCACCGCGGCGACCTGCCGGCGCTGTATGTCGGTGCCGACGGCAAGGCCACGACGCCGGTATTGGCGCCACGGCTCAAGGCAGAGGACTTCAAGGGCCATGCCCTGATGGTGCATGCCGGTGGCGACAATCACAGCGACCACCCCGAAAAGCTTGGCGGGGGTGGGGCTCGGGTGGCGTGCGGTGTCGTTCAATGAAAAATATGCTCAAGCCATAGGCAAATCCTTGGCCACCGAAGCGCCGGCCGAGCCGGCGCTAGGGTAAGGTGGCGGGAAAGATCCCGTGCGCCGCCAACGGCGCCAGAGAGGTGCCTGTGGCTTCCTATACCTTGCGTCAACTCAAGTACTTCGTCACCACCGTGGAGGCTGGCAGTGTCGCCGAGGCGTCACGCCAGCTGTACATCGCACAGCCCTCCATTTCCACGGCTATCAAGAGCCTGGAGGAGAGCTTCGGTGTTCAATTGTTCATCCGCCACCACGCCCAGGGCGTGTCGCTGACACCCAGCGGCAAGCGTTTCTACGCCAAGACCAAGGCCCTGCTGCAGATGACCCACGAGTTCGAGCAGAACGCCCTGGCCGACAACGACACGGTGGCCGGGCAGATCGACATCGGGTGTTTCGAGACGGTGGCACCGTTGTACCTGCCCAGGTTGATCGCCGGCTTTCGCGAGCGCTACCCGGGCGTGGATATCCGCCTGCGCGACGGTGAGCAGCAGGACCTGATCCAGGGGCTGACCGCCGGCACCTTCGACCTGGCATTCCTCTACGATCATGACCTCGACGGCACCATCGAGGCCGAGCCATTGATGGCGCCGCAAAAGCCCTACGTACTGCTACCGGAGAAACACCGCTTCGCAGGCCAGGCCCAGGTGTCCCTACGGGACCTGTGTTCGGAACCGATGATTTTGCTCGACGTGGCGCCGAGCCGTACCTATTTCGTCAGCCTGTTCAACGAGATGGGCCTGACGCCGAACATCGTCTTCAGTTCGCCGTCGATCGAGATGGTGCGGGGAATGGTGGGGCAGGGGTTCGGTTTTTCGCTGTTGGTGACCCGGCCGCATTCGCCCTACACCTACGACGGGCAGCGCTTGGTGACCGTGGATATCGCCGAGCCGGTGACGCTGTCGGGGCTGGCGGCGGCGCGCTTGAAGCGCGTGCAACTGACCAAGCCGGCGCAATTGTTCGTGGAGTTCTGTCGGGAGCAGCTGGAGCAGCTATAGAAAGCATCGCGGGACAAATCGAACCTGTGGGAGATCACCCAGCCCTCCCGGGCTGCGCTGTCGCACAAAGAACAAGCGGCTAGCGCCGCCCCCTCTGCGGGAGCGGGCTTGTCCCGCGATTGGGCCGCAGAGCGGCCCTCGTTGCGTCACGATTGATCCGGCACCACGGCGATCACATCGATTTCCATCAACCATTCAGCCTGTGCCAACCCCGCTACCACCAGCCCGGTAGAAATCGGGAACACGCCCTTGAGCCACTTGCCGACCTCCTGGTACACCGGCTCGCGGAAACGTGGGTCGGTGATGTAGGTGGTGGTCTTGACGATATGCGACAGGTCCGAGCCGGCTTCCTGGAGCAACTGCTTGACGTTCTTCATCGCCTGTTCGGCCTGGGCCCGGGGGTCGCCCAGGCCCACCAGGCGGCCTTCGAAGTCGGTGCCCACTTGCCCGCGTACATAGACCGTGTTGCCCGCGCGTACTGCCTGGCAGAGGTCGTTGTCCAGCGTCTGGTTGGGGTAGGTCGCCTTGGTGTTGAACATGCGGATACGGGTATGAGTAGGCATCAGTGCGCTCCGAGGGTGCTGACTTTCTTGATCGAGGACGGGGTCTGTTCGGCATCCGCTTCGCGCTGCTGGCGATCGCGGTAGGCCTGGTAGGTACGTTGGGTGGCGATGTGGCCTGCCACATGCTTGGCGTCGTGCCATACGCCCCAGATGAACGACGAGCCGCGTCGCGACAGCCAGGGCAGGCCGAGGAAGTACACGCCAGGCTCGCGGGAAACGCCGCGTTGGTGCTGTGGCTTGCCGTTTTCGTCGAAGGTGTCGACCTGCAGCCAGCTGAAATCCACGCCATAGCCAGTGGCCCAGATGATGGTGCTGACGCCTGCCTTGGCCAGGTCCAGTTCACGCAGCGGGTTGCTGATGCAGTCGGGGTCCGGCAGGCGCTTGCGGGCCTCGGGCTCCTCCGGCAGGTCCAGGCCGTTGCGTTCGATATAGGCATCGGCGGCATCGAGCAGGGCCAGGTAGTTCTCGTCGCCGCGGCGGATGTTGTCGGCCAGGTCCGCCTGGAAGCGCACCACACCGTTGTCGAACGACTGGGTCAGACCGACCAGGGTCATGCCTTGGTGGGCCAGGGCGCGGAAGTCCACGGTATGGCCGCCGCGGGCACCGCTGACGGCGATGGTCACGTGTTCACGGCCGGGCTTGGCGATTTCCGCATCCCATTCGCCGAGCACACCCAGCCACCAGCAGAAATCGCGGTTGCGGTAGCTGCGCGGGGGGCGGTCATGGGCGCCCACCGACAAATACACCTGGCGTCCCGCGCGCATCAGTTCCTCGGCGATCTGCACCCCTGAAGAACCCGCGCCCACTACCAGCACGGTGCCCTCGGGCAGTTGCTCGGGGTTGTAGTAGGCGGCGGAGTGGATCTGGTGCAGGCGTTCATCCTTCGGCGCGATGGCTGGAATCACTGGGCGCTGGAACGGGCCGGTGGCGGCCACCACGCGGTTGGCATGGATCACGCCCTCGCTGGTTTCGATGGTGAACCCCGGGCGATCGGCGTTGCGCATCACGCGCTTGACGTCGACGCCGGTGCGCACGGGCAGGTTGTAGGTGCGCACATAGGTCTCGAAATAGTCGGCGACCTGGTCCTTGCCGGCGAAGGCGTCCGGGTCCAAGTCGAATTCAAGGCCCGGGAAGCGGTCGTGCCAGACCGGGCCGTTGGCCACCAGCGAGTCCCAGCGCCCGGTACGCCAGGCCTCGGCGATGCGCTTGCGCTCGAGTACCAGGTGCGGCACGCCGAGTTTGCTCAGGTGTTCGCTCATGGCCACGCCGGCCTGGCCGGCGCCGACCACGAGGGTGTCGATGTCGATGTTGTTCAATGTCATGTCTGAGCCCTTCTTCGAAGGCGGTTCTATTCAGGTCGGTGGGGTACCGCCTTTGCCTGGAGCCAGACTAGGGACGCCGCGTGCATCGCGAAAATATTATTTAGCTAATGCTTGTCCATAAATTAACGAAGGCCTTGAACGGCGAGCCTTTCAGGCGTGTCAGCAGGGTTTTGGGAATACACGTTCCTTTATTTTTATTGCCTTAGTTTTTTGCTTGCCAAGCCCTAGGAAAAAGTTGGTTTCGTGGGCCATTGGCTTCTGCCCAGAATGCGTCTACCCGCGCGCAAAGTGCTTGTTTCGCGCGGCACCGCCCCCCCCCATCAGGAGCCCTGGAACATGACCTTTTCCATCATCGGCCGCTGCCCGGAAACCGGCCAGCTCGGAATCGCCATCAGCTCGTCGAGCATCGCCGTGGGGGCTCGATGCCCCTGGGTGCGTGCCGGCGTCGGCGCGGTGGCCACGCAGAACATCACGTTGCCAGCCCTGGGGCCCCAGGTTCTGGACGCCCTGGAGCGCGGGCAAGTGCCGGGCGCAGCCCTGGACCAAGTGCTCACGGCCAATGGCTGGAGCGAGTATCGCCAGGTGACCGTGATCGACAGTCAGGGCGAGGTCGCCCTGTTCACCGGCAAGGAAGCGCTGGGTGTGCACAATGCGGTGGCCGGCCAGCAATGCGCGGCCGCGGGTAACTTGTTGTCCTCTATCCAGGTGATCGAGGCGATGGTCGAAGCCTTCGAACAAACGGTAGGGCACCTGGGTGACCGTTTGCTGGCGGCCATGCACGCCGCAATGGCTGCCGGTGGCGAAGCGGGGCCGGTGCATTCGGCCGCGATGAAAATTGCCGGTGACCTGACCTGGCCGCTGGTCGACTTGCGGGTGGACTGGGCCGACGAAGACCCCATCGGCGCCTTAGGCAAACTGTGGCAGGCCTATCGCCCACAGATGCAGGACTACGTGACCCGCGCACTGAACCCCACCGCGGCGCCCAGCTATGGGGTGCCGGGCGATGAATGAGCCGAACAGCCGTGAGCTGCTGGCGCGGCTGGTGGGTTTTGCCACCGTCAGCCGCGACTCGAACCTGGAGCTGATCGGCTTCATTCGCGATTACCTGGCCGAGCTGGGGGTGGCGTGCGAGTTGTTCCATAACGATGAAGGCAGCAAGGCCAACCTGTTCGCCACCATCGGTCCCCAGGACCGCGGTGGTGTGGTGCTGTCCGGGCACACCGACGTGGTACCGGTGGACGGCCAGGCCTGGACGGCCGACCCCTTCACCCTGACCGAGCGTGATGGGCGTCTCTATGGGCGTGGTACCGCCGACATGAAAGGCTTCATCGCGTCGGTGCTGGCCGCGGTGCCAGCGTTTCTTGCCCAGCCATTGAAGCTGCCGGTGCATCTGGCGTTTTCCTACGACGAAGAGGTCGGCTGCCTGGGCGTGCGCGCCATGCTCGCTGCCCTCGAGCAACGTACGCATAAGCCACGGCTGTGCCTGATTGGCGAGCCCACCGAACTCAAGCCGGTGCTCGGCCACAAGGGCAAGCTGGCCATGCGCTGTCAGGTGCAGGGCGCAGCCTGTCATTCGGCGTATGCACCCTATGGGGTCAATGCCATCGAATACGCCGCGCGGCTGATCGGCAAGCTGGGCCAAATCGGCGACAGCCTGGCCCGGCCCGAGCACCACGACGAGCGCTTCGACCCGCCGTTCTCCACGGTACAGACCGGTGTGATCAGCGGGGGCAGGGCGCTGAACATCGTTCCGGCCGAATGCGCGTTCGACTTCGAGGTGCGGGCCTTGCCTGGCTTCGAGGCCCAGGCCGTGGCCGACCAGTTGCAGGCCTATGCCCAAGCCGAGTTGTTGCCACGCATGCGCGCGGTGAGCGCCGACAGCGACATCCGCTTGCAACCGCTCAGTGCCTACCCGGGCCTGGCGACACCAGCCGACAGCGAGGCGGCGCAACTGGTGGCGCTGCTCAGTGGTTCGAATGCGTTCGGCACCGTGGCGTTCGGCACCGAAGGTGGGCTGTTCGACCAGGCGGGGATCCCGACCGTGGTGTGTGGCCCGGGCAGCATGGACCAAGGGCACAAGCCGGATGAGTTCGTCAGTGTCGAGCAATTGCGTGCGTGCGATGCGATGTTGTTGCGGTTGGTGAAGCACCTGAGCCTTGGCTGAGGTTTGTTCCGACGCCATCGCGGGGCAAGCCCCACACAGAAGTGCGTGGGAGCGGGCTTGTCCCGCGATCAAGGGCGAAGCCCTTGCCAGGCGACGGTGATATCGGGCCCGGCCCAATCGCGGGACAAGTCGGATCGCCGCACCGCCGCTCCCACAAAAGGCTCGCAAAATTAAATAGTTATGCGTTGTTCTATGGGAGTGGGCTTGCCCCGCGATGGTGCGGGTTCAGCAACGAAAGCCTTCCAGGCTTACATCGCCTCAGGCTTGAACAGTGGCTTCTTCATCACACCCTTGATCCACACCACTGCGATCAGCGAAACCACTGCCAGCACCACCCCGGCAACGCCGAAGATCCTGCCGGTCATCTCGGGGCTCGGCGAGGCATACCAGATCGCATATAGCATCCCGCCAATGCCGAACACTTGCGGCAGTGGGTAGAACGGTGTGCGGAACGGACGCGCCAGGTGCGGGTAGCGACGGCGCAGGGCGATCACATCCAGGTGCACGATGATATACGCCAGCAACCAGGCCAGGGCCGCGGAAAGCAGCAACAGGTTGATCGCCGCAGCGTTCTGGCCCATCACCAGGATCGGCAGGCCGGTGATGGCGGCGACGAACAGCACCGCTACCCAGGGTGTATTGGCGCGGGGGCTGAGCCGCTTGAACTGCGGGAACGCCTGGCCGCTGCAGGCCATGCCGTAGAGCATCCGCGGGATGGCGGCGAGCGAGGTGTTGAGGGTACTGCAGGTGGCGGTGACCGCCGCGATCACCAAGAACACTTCGCCGGTCTTGCCGAACACCGTGGTGGCGAACAGATAATGCGGCAAGGCATCGGTAGACAGCGCCTGGCGTGGCACCAGGAACAGCGCGCCCAGGCCATACAGGGCGATGGTGGCGAAGATCACGGTCAGGCCGATCATCATCGAACGCGGAATATTGCGCTCTGGCTTGCGGGTTTCCTCTACCAGCGAGCAGACGAACTCGGCGCCGACGAAGCCCCACACGGCCATGGCAGTCAATGCCAGCACGCCTGCGCCCATCGGGTTCCAGTCGCCTTGCAGCAGGGCATGGGTAGCGCCGGCGTCATGGCCTTCACGGATGGCCGCGATGCCAAGGATCAGCAGCACGATGACCATCACTACCGCCATGGCGCTCTGCAGCTTGGCGAAGATGTCGATGCCCATGAGGTTGAGCACGGTGAACAGGCCAAGCACGGCGAAGGCCACCGAGAATTGCGGGAAGGCCCCGGGGTAGACCTTGGCGACGATCAGGTCGAGCAGCAGCAACTCGGCCGACAGGGCGAACATGGCCACCACTACGTAGCCGGAAAAGGTCGCCAGGATGGCCGGGAAGTGGCCCAGGGCGACCTCGGTATAGCTGGAGAGGCTGCCGGCGCGGGGAATGAGCAAGGCCAGCTCGGAGAACGAACAGGCATAGCTCAGCGCCAGCAGGTAGGCCAGGCCCAGCGGCACGATGAAGCCAAGGCCTGCGGCACCAACGCCTTGCAGCATCATTACCATTACGCCCTGGGACACCACCAGGCCGATGGCCACGGCCAACAGCGACCCCAACCCCAGTACCCGGCGAAAGCCGGCTTGATTCGCCTGCGCGGTGGCAGGCATGGACGCACTCGTACTCATCGTGTTCACCGCTCTTTGTTGTTGTAGTTGCGGCGAATACTGGAACAGGGGGCGGAAACGGAAAATTATTAAAAATATGCTCGGTAGGCAGGAAAAAGTTGGGTAGACCTGGCGATGATGTGTAGGAACGGCCTTATGCCGCGAAAGGGCCGCAAAGCGGCCCCGAGGCTCGGTTCAGAATGTCGCCTTGACCTGCAGCCCCACGACCAACGCATTGTCGATGTCCTGCCCGGAGAAGGCCCCCGGCTCGATGATGTATTGCACATCCGGCCTAAGGTTCAGCCACGGCGTGGCCTGGTAGCCATAGCTCAGCTCGATCAGTTGCTCGGCGCTGTCCAGGTTGGGGAAGCCTTGCCCAGCGGCCAGCGCCGTATCCTCGAGCACATCGCGACTACGGGGGTTGGGCACCGCGCGACCATAACCCAGGGCCAGGGTGTCGCGCGGGCGTCCCTCGAACGGCTTGTACAACACAACGCCCGCGCCATACCACTTGGTGAACGGCGAGGCCGCCTTGCTCGATGCAGAATACTGGCCGAACGCATGGAGGCTACGGCCGGGCGATGCCGGATCGTTCCACACGGCCTGGTCGAGCAGCAGGTAATGACCGCCACGACCGGAGACCTCCTTCTCGCTGCCGATGCGTTTCACGTCGGAGCTATCGTAGTAGTAGCCCAGCTTGTACTCGCCTGGCAGCTCGCCCTGCAGCTTGTACACCAGCTCCACCGGCACCACCGTACCGGTGGTGTGCTTGGGCCCCAGGTGCCAGGCACGACTGGAATTGCCGTTGCTTTCGGGGTCGACATTGAACGCCGCCACGCGCAGTTGCCAGGCTGGCGACAGGTCATATTTCACCCGTACCCCCAGATGCGCGTTGGGATAGTTGGTCCAGCCGCTGCCACCGGACATGTTCAGCGGGTGACCGCAGAAACCGGCGTTCATGAAGTTGCACAGGATGCCACTGTCCAGCCCGCCCAGGTCATTGCCCATGGCCATGTAGCCGAGCTTGACGTTCAATGCCGGCGTGAACAGGGTGCGCTCGTAGCTCAGTTCGGTCAGGCGGGTATACAGGCCGCCATAGTTCTCCTGGATCGGCAGGCGGTTGCCAACCAGGTCTTCGGAGGCGCTGTTGCCACGGCGGTCGTTGAGGGTCAGCTGGACTTTGCCGCCGTTGTCCAGGTCATAGAGCTTGGAGAGATCGAACTGCACACCGAGCTTGAGGTTCTGCGAATAGCGCGCCGAACGGTGCAGGCCGCCATGGGCGTTGTAGGCGGTTTCGCCGCTGTAGTCGCCGGTGAACTTGATGCCGTCTTCCTCCAGCTGGTGGCGTAGGCCGCCCCAGTCGCCGGTCAGGGTGTCACGGGTCATCAGGTCGTTGCTGGCCAGGGCGCTGGTGCTGGCCAGAGCCACGAGCAGGGCAGTGGGGGTGACGCGAAAAACGGGTGGCATTGCAAAGTCTCGGGGTTATCAATAAGGAATAAACGCGGGCTCCCACAGGCCAGCGGTATGCACGGTCCTTGTGGGAGGTCGCCCAGC
This sequence comes from Pseudomonas sp. NY15372, assembly GCF_048068215.1. Lineage (NCBI taxonomy): Bacteria > Pseudomonadati > Pseudomonadota > Gammaproteobacteria > Pseudomonadales > Pseudomonadaceae > Pseudomonas > Pseudomonas sp. NY15372. The sequence continues at coordinate 13,224 of NZ_JBLUPY010000049.1, read as the reverse complement.
TCTTCGGGCTGCGCTGTCCCCCTTGTGGGAGCGGGCTTGCCCCGCGATCAAGGGACGGTGTTACCAGGCCAGGCCCAATCGCGGGACAAGCCCGCGCCCAGAAGGGCCTGCCAAGGCTTGCCCCGCGATGGGCGACGGGTTTTATGGCAAGGCGTAGGCCATCACATAATCGCCACGGTCAGTGGACTGGCGCGCACCGCCGGCGGTGACCACCACGTACTGCTTGCCGGTCTTGGGCGAGACGTAGGTCATCGGACCGCCCTGGCTGCCGACTGGCAGACGGGCCTTCCAGATCTCACTGCCATTGCTGCTGTCATAGGCACGCAGGTAGAAGTCCTGGGTGCCGGCGATGAACACTAGGCCACCTTGGGTCGACAGGGTGCCGCCGAGAGTCGGCAGGCCGATCTTGATCGGCAGATGCATGCGAATGCCCAAGGGGCCGGTGTCTTCGACGGTGCCCACCGGTACCTGCCAGGCGATTTGGCGGCTCTTCATGTCGATGGCGGTCAGGGTGCCGAACGGTGGCGCCTGGCACGGAATACCGGCCACCGACAGGAAGCGGTTCTTGTTCACGGCATAGGGGGTGCCCTTGAGCGGTACGGCGCCCATGCCGGTATTCAGCGCTTCACCACCGGAGGCAGCCTGGCCCTTGTTCTGCGACGGGATCATCTGGATCCACAGGCCCAGGCGCATGTCGTTGACGAAAATGAAGCCGTGCACCGGGTCGGTGGAGATGCTGCCCCAGTTCATGCCGCCCAGCGAGCCTGGGAAGCTCAGCGACAGGTCGGTGCCCGGCGCGGTGTACAGGCCGTCGTAGCGCATCTTCTTGAAGTCGATGCGGCACAGCAGTTGGTCATACGGGGTAGCACCCCACATGTCCGATTCGGTCAGTGTCTGCGCGCCGATCTGCGGCATGCCCACCGACTTCGGTTGGGTTGGCGAATACGGTTCGTTCGGAATGTTACTTGGCTTGACCGGTACTTCGTCGACTTGGGTCAGCGGCTTGCCGGTGGCACGGTCGAGCACGTAGATCTGCCCGGCCTTGGTGCCGATCACCACTGCAGGTACCGACTGGCCGTCATCCTTGGTGAAGTCGATCAGGCTCGGCTGCATCGGCAGGTCGAAGTCCCACAGGTCGTTGTGCACGGTCTGGAACACCCACTTCTGGTTGCCGGTGGTGGCGTCCAGGGCAAGCACCGAAGCGCCATAGGTGTGGTCCAGCTTGCTGCGTTCAACGCCGTAGATATCGGTGGACGACGAGCCCATCGGCAGGAACACGGTATTCATCGCCGGGTCGTAGGACATCGGTGCCCAGCTGTTCGGGGTGCTGCGCACGTAGGTGCTGTCGCCCTGCGGGGCCTGGCGGTCTTCCGGGTTGCCTGGGTCGAAGGCCCAGCGCATTTCACCGGTGATCACGTCGAAACCTCGGATCACGCCGCCTGGCATGTCGGTCTGGACGTTGTCGGCGACACGGCCGCCGACCACCACGGTGGTGCCGGCCATCAGCGGGGCCGAGGAGAGCTGGTAATACGAGTCCGGGACATCGCCCAGGCCAGCCTTGAGGTCGACCTGCCCGTTGTTGCCGAAGCCTTGGCAGAACGCACCGGTGTCGGCGTCGACTGCGATCAGGCGGCCATCGATGGTGTTGGTCAGCAAGCGGCGTTGGCAATTGGCACCGGCCGGTACGCTGGCGGCGACGATCGGCGAGCTGTGGGGCTGGGTCGGTTGGGCCAGCGGCGCAGTCGCGTCGAAGTAGGCCATGCCGCGGCAACGCTGCCAGACCTTGGACTGGGCGTTGATCTCGTTCTTCCAGATTTCCTTGCCGGTGTCGGCATCCAGCGCGATGAGGTTGTTGTGCGGGGTGCAGATGAACACCTTGTCGCCTACCTGCAACGGGGTCAGTTGATCTTCGGCACCATTGCCGTCGCTGAGCGCCACGTCGCCGGTGCGGTAGGTCCAGGCGACCTGGAGCTTGTCGACGTTGTCACGGTTGATCTGGTCCAGGGCAGCGAAGCGGCTGCCGCCTTCGGTATTGCCATAGTGGGCCCAGTCTTTCTGTGCCTTGGCCGGTTCGACCGGCGTCAGGCCCGGCCCTTTGCCGGTCGGGGCAACGCTTGGGTGGGCAACGAACATGTTGCCGGCGGCAACCGCCAAGGCTACGGCCAGGACGCCTGCCACGCCATAGGCGCCACGGCCGGCGCAGCCACCACTGGCACGCACCAGCATCGGGTACACCAGCGCCACCACCAGGCCAATGGCCGAGAACATGAACAGCCGCGAGAACAACGGCCAGAAGACCAGGCCGGCGTCCATCACGGCCCAGATCGCGGTGCCGACCAGAAACGCGGCGAACAGCCAGGCGCCAGCAGACTTGCGTCGGGCGATGAGCACGCCTGAGATGGCCATGGCCAAGCCACCGACCAGGAAGTACCAGGAACCTCCCAGGCCGGCGAGCTTGATGCCGCCAGCGACCAGGAGCAGGCCGAGCAGGGCGATGATCACGCCCAGGCCGACCAGGATGAAGTTTGAGGCGCCGGAGGCGCGAGGTGTTTGTGTCATTGCCAAGGATCTCGCAGGTGGGACTGTGTGCAGTTTAGGCCCTTAGCAAGCTAATTAACAAGTTGGTACACAATTTTTCGAGGCGGATTGTCGCAGGCAGGGAACTCGCTAGAAGGCTAGGAAAAGCTTAGATCATGTCAGTGAAAGCGCAGAAAATTCAGGGATCTTGGGCCTTTATCGACTTCGCTGGAGTAGCGGCGAGCGTCAACGACGCAGCCCCTCCATCAAGCATTTCAGCGCGCCCTTGATCCGTTCTGCCGCGTCTTTGGGATCATCTTGGGCGATGACCCACATTCCGCTGTCGCCCATGGCGCCATTGATCAAATGGGCCATGGCCACGGGATCGAAGTCGCGCAGTACGCCTGCCTGCTGCAACGCCACCAACCCTTCGATCATGGGGCCGATGTAACTCTGCTCCTCAAGCTCGCGCAGACGCGGGCCGAGTACCGCCGGCGCGTCCTGCAGGAGGATGCGGCGAAGGGCCGGGTCGTGCAGCAGGTCGTAGTAGTGCAGGCAGGTATCGAGGTAGCCCTCCCACGGATCGCTGTGGGTGGCGAAGCGTGCATCCAGTGCTTGGTTGATCTCGTCGAGCAAGTGGGTCACCACTGCGGTGAACAAGCCGGCCTTGCCACCGAAATGATGGTGGAGGGCGCCACGGGTAAGGTCGGCTTCGGCACACAAATCGTCCATGACCACGGCGGCGAAGCCCTTTTCGGCGAAGTGGCGACGGGCAACGGCAATGAGGCGTTCGGTGGTGTCTGCACGCATGGCGGCGCGGCTGCGGCGTGGTGTGGGCATCGGATAATTCCAGGGCAATACGAGGGTTCGAAATTAACATACGTTGCGTATGTCATTAAGTGGTATTAGCATACGCGGCGTATGTAAATTGAGGTTCGTTTCAATGTCCGTTTCCCTCGCGTGCCGCAGGACCACCTGGCTGGCGGAGCTACCGGCCTTGCTGCGCCTGGCCTTGCCTTTGGTGCTGGGCCTTTCTGCCAGCGAATTGATCAGCCTGACCGATACCCTCATGCTGGCTTCGCTGGGGACCGTGGTGCTCGCCTGCGTGTCGCTCACGGCCAGCGCGGGTTTGATCTTCCATGCCGGTCTTTACGGCATGTTGGCGACGCTGAGCGTACGCGTGGGGCACGCCTTCGGTGCAGGCGATACCCATGCCGTGGCCCGGACGTTGCGCGCGGGCCTAGGCTATGGGCTGCTGCTCGGCATCCTGGGCTGCCTGGCGATGATCGCGATCCTGCCGGTGCTGGAATGGGCCGGTGTACCGCTTCCGGCGATGCACCTGCTCGAACCCTATTGGCAGGCGATGGCGGTGTTTCTGATTCCGTTCTGCCTGGCGGTGGTGTTCAAGGATGTACTGGAAGCCATCGGCCGACCCTGGGTGGCGGTGATGGTGGTGATGAGTGCGGTGCTGTTCAACATTCCCTTGAGCTATGGCTTGATCCATGGTCGTTTCGGCTTGCCCGCCCTGGGCTTGATGGGGGCAGGTATCGCCAGCGTGCTGGCCGAAGGCCTGGCTGTGCTGCTGGCTCTGACCTATTGGCGCCTGGCGCCGTCGTTGGCTGTCTATCGGTGTGCCGCGCCCGGAAAGCGACTGGCCTGGCGCACGCTGTTGGGTGAAGGCTGGCCGCTGGGCCTGGGTTACCTGGCCGAAGCCGGTGCGGTGGTGGTCGCCGCCTGGATGCTGGGCTGGCTGGGCACCGCGGCACTGGCGGCCAACCAAGTGGTACAGTCGATCGGCGGGTTGTTGTACATGTTGCCGCTGGGTATGGCCGCTGCGGTGAGCATTCGTATCAGCCAGGCCCAGGGGCGCGGGGAGGCCTTGCGGATCAGCGCCATCGGCAGTGCCACATTCATCAGCGTGACAGCTTGGATGGCCGCCAGTACCGTGCTGTTGGCGCTGTTCGGCCGACGGATCGCCGAGGCCATGAGCGACGACCCGCAGGTTATCGCCATTGCCGTGCCGATGTTCGTGGTGGTGGCGGCCATGCAGGTTGCCGATGGTCTGCAATCTACGGCACTGGGCGCCTTGCGTGGCCTGCAGGATTACCGTTGGCCGGTGGGGGTGACCCTGGTCAGCTATTGGCTGCTGGCGTTGCCGTTGAGCTATGGCTTGGCCTTTCATTCGCCGTTGGGTGCGGAGGGGGTCTGGGTCGGCTTTGCCGCTGGCCTGGCCGTGGCTGCGGTATTGCTGCCACGGCGCTTTTACCGCCTGCAATCGCAGGCCGCCTCTGGGGTGGCCTGCGCGAGGTCAGTCGATGGTCAGGTTGTCGAGCACAATGCGTGAGCCATCCTCCATGTTGCTCATCAAGCGAATCACTGCAGGGGGCGTAACGGTCATGGTGTGGCGCCCGAAGTGCATAGGTCCTACCGCTTCGGAGTCCACCAGCACCGTCTCATGGCCGTCGAGTTCGGTGACGCTGCAATAGCTGTTGCAACCCCAGGAAAACTCAACCGTTCGCGTGCCAGTATCGTTGCCGTTCGGGTCCACAGGGAAATCCAGCAGGTTGTCTACGACCAGGTATTTACCGGTGATCAGGGAGGTACCGAGGTTCGTATCCTGAATCTCGATGAATTCGGAGGCGCTGGCACTGAAGCCCATGCCGCCTGAAACCAGGTCTGCGGGTTGTCCGGTGGGCATGTCTTCGAAATCCACTTCCAAGCGAGGTGCAGTCAGGCCTACCGCCTGATCAGTCTCGAGGAAGCTGATGACGGTGGTTGCGTGTCGGTCCTGTGGGAATGCCAAGCGTATGAGTGGCAGTGTCTGACCGTACTGTTCGAAATAGCGCGCCTGGTCGATGCGTGCCTTTGCTCTGGATTCCAGGTTTCGCGCCGGATAGAAGAACGAATGCAACGGGAGTTGGGCGCCATCGCCGGTTCGCCAGGTGGAAAGCATCAGCTCGTCGAAGGTTTCCCAGGCAAGCCCTGTCAGGCCCTGGTGCGCGTCGATGGATGACTTGAACCAGGCGGCGGTGGCTTCGCGTCCTTCGCGAATGTCCCAGCCACAAACCTTGTTGGTGGTCGCAGTCCTGGAATATTTGCTCAACCAGTCGGACGCGGTGTGGATGTTGAGGTTCTGGCAGGTATCGGTCAGCTCGGGTACCTCCGCCATCGGGCCGCAGCCTTGCAGGTCGGGGCGTTGCCAAGTGTTGGCGTTGATCGGGAACGAGCAGAGCACTTTGATGTTGTCGAGCCTGCCCGGCGGAGTGGCGTGGCCGGGGTAGAAGATGAAGCCGTTCCAATTTTCCCAGGTCCTGGCGAATGTATGGTCGCGCCTTAGCCAAGAGAAGGACACGCCGCCCAATGCGATAGCCCCGGGGCTTGGGTCCCACGGCAGGAAATCCGGGTTGGTATCGGTTGCCCGTAGCATCAGGCCGCTGCACAAGTGCGCGGGTTTGTCCGGGCCGCCGCAGTTATCGGGCGTTGCGTTGAACCAGGCATTCAATTCGCTGGCGGCCTTGGCGCCCCGTTGGCTCAGGTCCTCCATAGGCGCTTCGGCGAATGCTGGCTGGCGGGTGGGGCCGAGTGGGGTGTTGGCGGCGTGTAACGGGCTGCTAAGGGCCAGCCCGCCAAGGATATAGACCAGAGGGCGCATCGTGAGGTCTCGTCAGTTTCTAGGGCCGGTTGAAGATCAACCGCGTCGGAGCCCAGTGTCGAGCGCGTGTCTTGCCAACGCTACAGCCATTACCTGACGATGCCCGACTATGTAGCTGAAAGCCCTGTAGCTAAAAGCTGATGATGTGGCCACCCTGTCGTTTGGCTCAGCGCCCCAACGGCAAGGCCAGACCGATGAGTGCGAACAAGGCCCCGCAGCTGCGGTTGAAGCCACGCCCACCCTTGGCCAGCCAGGGGCGGATGCGAAAGGCCAGGCGTGCCAGCAGGTATTCGACGAAGAATTCCACGCTGGCGAACGTCGCGGCCATGATCACGAACTGCATCGCCAGGCCGCGCTGGGGGTCGATGAATTGCGGCAGGAATGCGCCGTAGAACAGCAGTACCTTGGGGTTGGCCATGGCCGACAGGAAGCCTTGGCGGAACAAGCTACCGTTGCCCAGGTTGGTGGCGCCTTCGGCCAGTTCCAGGCGCATTGCCGGGCTGCGCCAGAGTTGAATGCCCAGCCACAGCAGGTAGGCCCCACCGACCCACTTGAGTATCTGCAACAACGCGGCCGAGGTGTGGAGCAAGGCGCTCAGGCCGAACATGGCCAGGGCGATCAGGGCACTGAAGCCGAACACACCACCTACGATGGTGAACAACGTGCGACGGGCGCCGTAGAGCGCGCCATGGCTCAGGGCCAGCAGGCTATTCGGACCGGGGGTCAACGACAGGCCGATGCTGGCCAGCAAATAGAGAAGCCAGGTATCCAATGCCATGAACAGTGCCTTTGGCTAAAGAAAGGGCGCCAGTCTAGGGCACGAAGCGCTGTTTGGAGGGTAATATTCGGACATTCTATGGAGGTTTCTGGACACGCTTTAATGACCCCCGATGTTCGCCTGTTGATCCTTCCCTTGCCCGAATTTGCTCTGTTGCCGTTCGGCGCGTTCCTCGACAAGCTGCGCTTCAGCGCCGACGATGAGGATTACAGCCGCCAGCGTTATTGCAGCTGGGCATTGCTGGGCTTGGATGCGCAGCCCGTGCCTTCAAGCAGCGGTGCGGTGGTTCAGGTGGACGTTACCGCCGAGCAAGCAGACTTCAAAGGTTATGAATACCTGGTCTTGTTCGGCGGACGCAGCGCCGCTGCAACGGCCGCCCTGGCGCCGCGTTACCGGGCACTGCTCAAGCGTGCCGTGCGAGCCGGAGTGAAGCTGGTAGGTATTGATAACGCGGCGTTCCTACTGGCCGCCTGCGGCCTGCTCGATGGCCACAAGGTGGTGGTGCATTGGCGGCACGAGGCCGAGTTTCGTGCCTCGTTCCCCCATCTGCAGGTGCAGCGCGAGCAGCTGTACTGTTTCGATGGTACGCGTATCAGCTGTGCCGGGGGCACCGCGGCCATCGACCTGGCGGTAGAGCTGTTGTCACGGGCCTGTGGCCGGGCCCGGGCGCTCAAGGGGTTGGCCGACATGCTGGTGGACGAGACCCGCGACAGCCGCCATGCACTGCGCTCCCTGGAAGCCGGGGCAGGGCAGGGACGTCAGGTCCAGCGTGCCACCGCGCTGATGCGTCATCACCTGGCGGCGGCGCTGTCGGTCGAACAGCTGGCAGCCGAGCTGGGCATCAGTCGCCGCCAGTTGGACCGCCAGTTCCTGGCCAGCCACGGCATGAGTGCCAAGGCCTGGTGGCAGGAAATGCGACTGCAGCAGGCGCGCTGGCGCTTGGTCAATTCAAGCCATAGCCTGGCGCAGATCGCCGATGAAGTGGGTCTCGGGGATGCCAGCTACCTGGGCAAATGCGTGCGGCGGCGGTTTGGTTGTACGGCGTTGGCGTTGCGAGAGGGTGCGCCGCAGCAGCTGCGGGGCCAGTGAGATCGCGCGCCGCGCGGGCGGCGCGCCTACAGGCTTCATAATGTCCGCAAAAGTCATTGCGGCGAGGCGAACACACCGGTCCAGTAGATCCCGGCATCGCTCTTCGGGTCCACGGCATAGGCCGCACCCAATTCGCGAAAATCAGGGTTCATCACGATGGCGCAATGGCCGGGGCTTGCCAGCCAGCCATCGACCACCTTGCGCGGTGTATCGCGCCCGGCGGCGATGGTTTCACCGATCTGTTGGTACAGGTAGCCCGCAAGCTCCGCGCGGTCGCCTGGGGTGCGGCCGTCGCGGTCCAGGTGGTCGAAGAAGTTCTGGTTGGCCATCGCTCGGGTATGGTTGGCGGCAACCCCTGCGAGGGTGGTGTTCCAGCCTAACGCCGGCGCTGCTGCGAAGGGTTGGCCGCCACACTGGCGCGGTACCTTGCGTGCGGCATTGATTTCCTGCAGCAGCTTCTGGCCTTCGGCCTGCCAGTCGCCCAAGCGCCCGCTGAGCAGCGGACGGGCCAGGACGATACGCCAGTCGCGGCCCTCCTGGCTGACTCCGATATCGACGAACTGCGGGTCGAGCACCACTTGGCAGAAGCTTTCTTCGATGGCGTGCATCGCGGCCTGGGCATCGCGCGGGCCGGACAGGCTGATGGCTTGTACGTTGACCATCGGGTAGGCGGCGCGGGTCATGGCTTGTTGCAAGTCACGGGTGCCTTCGGGCGACAAGGCCAGGCGAGTGTCGCTGTTGAGGGGAGGCAACTCCAGCGAAGCCTCGCCGCCGCAACGCTGGGCCTGGCTGCGGTAGGCGTTGATCGACTCGATCAGTTGCCCTTCTTCGCCACTGAAGGCCAGGGCATTGGCGCACGCCATCAGACCCAGCGACAGGACGGCAAGACGGGCAACGGATGACAGGACGCGCATGAAGATCTCCCTATGAACTGGCAGCGCCTAGGTTGCGCTGCTCATCCTACACAAGCGCAGGGCTTTTGGCCCCGCCTTGTGCATTGCGAATAACGGCCGGCAATCGATTGCAACTCGGCAAAAGAGGGGGTAGACCACCGCCTGCCGGAAAAGTGCGGCACGTCATTGGCGTTTTCATCCAGGCGATCCCTGCCCCATGAACTTGGACAGGGAAAGATCTATGCTTGCTCAATGACCACCACCGAGTTTCCCCTTCGCCAACCCTGCCCGCCGGGCGCCTGCGATTGCGGGCGCGAACGGCTGCACGAAGGGCCGCCCCAGGCGCAACGTATCCTGTTGCTGACCCGGCAGGAGGAAAAACGCTTGCTTGAGCGCCTGGAGAATCTCAAGGACCTGGAAGACCTGCAGCGCCTGCAGGTGCGCTTGTATGAGCAACTGGGCATCCGCGTGCATATCGCTCCGGGCTACAACGAGGTGCGCACCATGCGTGGCATCGTCATCGAACTGGACGAGCAGCCGGGGCTGTGCCGCAAGACGCGTCAGTCGATCCCTGCTGCCATTCGTCGTGGGCTGGAGCGCAACCCGCAGGTTGCCTTCCGCCTGCTCGATGCCCACGACCTGTTGCGTGACGCCTGAGCTTCAGCGCATCGCCGCCAGCTTGATGCCGAACCCGACCAGGCAGGCGCCCGCCAGGCGCTCGAGCAGGTTGCTGACGCGTGGGTTGGCGCGCATGCGCTCGGCCAGGTGGTGGGTCAGCACCACCGCAACCAGGCCATAGAGAAAGGTCAGCGCCGCCACGGTCACCGCCATGAAGGCGAAGGTGACCACGCCCTGGTGGCGTACCGGGTCGACGAACAGTGGAAAGAACGCCATGTAGAACATGATCGCCTTGGGGTTGAGCAAGGTGATCATCATCGTCTGGCGCAGGTAATGCCCATTGGCCATGCGACTTTCCCGCGGGGCTGCGCCAGGCTTGCTCAACACCATGCGTAGGCCAAGCCAGGCCAGGTACGCCGCACCGGCCCATTGCACCACATGGAAAGCGGCAGGGTAGGCGGCCAGCAGCGTGGCGACTCCGGCCACCGCCAACCACATCAGCACCTGGTCGCCCAGGATCACCCCACAGGTCGCGGCCAGGCCTGCCTTGATACCGCCTTTGCCGGTGGCCGTGATCAGTGCGAAGTTGCCAGGCCCTGGGATGGCCAACAGGATAAGGAAGGCAATGACGAATGCGCCGTAGTCGGTTACGCCGAGCATGAGAAAACGCTCCATGAAGGGAAGCTCGATATATGCCACCATCGGCGCCGCTTGCAAAGTCAGGCGATTAATTTTTCCCGCTCGCCCTTCGTTTGATGGGAAGCCGCCCTGCGCGCCGCGCACCGGCTTTCATCATTCAAGGAGACAGGCAATGACGTCCGTATTCGACCGCGACGATATCGTGTTCCAGGTAGTGGTCAACCACGAAGAGCAGTATTCCATCTGGCCGGACTACAAGGCCATTCCCAACGGCTGGCGCGCGGTGGGCAAGAGCGGTTTCAAGCAGGAATGCCTGGCCTATATCGATGAAGTCTGGACCGACATGCGCCCGCTGAGCCTGCGTCAGAAAATGGCGCAAGCCCAGGCGCAATGAGGCGTTGGCGGTGACCGTAGTGAACCTGTTGTGCCTGCCTTATTCCGGCGCCAGCGCCATGGTGTACAGCCGCTGGCGCCGCAAGGTGCCGGCCTGGCTGCGGGTGTGCCCGGTGGAGCTGCCCGGGCGTGGTGCGCGTCTGGGTGAGCCGCTGCAGACTGACATGCAGGCCCTGGCCCGGCAGCTGGCCGCCGAACAGCGTTTGCACGCCAATATGCCTTATGCCTTGCTCGGCCATAGCCTAGGCGCGTTGCTGGCCTTCGAGCTCGCCCATGAACTGCAGGCGCTGGGCTGCCCACCGCCGCTGGCGCTGTTCGCCTGTGGCACCGCGGCGCCGACCCGTCGGGAAGACTATGACGCCGGCCAATGGCGCGAGCCCAAGCCCGATCACGTCCTGATCGCAGAGCTGCGTGACTTGCAGGGCACCCCGGAGGAGGTGCTGGCCAACCAGGAACTGATGAACCTGACCTTGCCGGTGCTGCGCGCCGACTTCCTGCTATGTGGCCGATACGCCTACCGCTGCCGCCCTTTGCTACGCTGTCCGTTGCATGTGCTCGGCGGCGAGGACGACCGGGCCAGCCAAGAGCAGTTGCTGGCCTGGCGCCAGGAGACGGTGGGCGATTTTTCCCTGGAGGTATTCCCCGGCGGGCATTTCTTCATCCACGAGCATGAAGACCGTGTATTGGCGGTGCTGGCCAGCACCCTCGGTGCCCATCGGCGTTGTGCATGATTGACGCCACCCCCTTGCCTCGGCCAGCCTAGTAGCCTTCGTGGCCTACGGCAGGCCGCTACTTTCCCAGGCAAGGGGCAGTCAATGCTGATCGATCCTCACAAGGCCACGCTGCTGGTCGTCGATATCCAGGAAAAACTCATAGGCGCCATGAGCGACTCCGAAGGCACTCGGGCGCGAGCCCATTGGCTATTGGCGGCGACCGCCGAGCTGGAAGTGCCCACGGTGATCTCCGAGCAGTACCCCAAGGGCCTCGGGCACACCCTGGCCGAGTTGCTGGCAGCGGCGCCGGCAGCCGAAGTAGTGGAGAAGCAGCATTTTTCCTGCGTGGCCGCGCAGTGCTTGCCGGCCAGCCTGATGGCGCGTGAGCAAGTGATCGTCTGCGGTATGGAGACTCACGTCTGCGTATTGCAGACCGTGCTCGGCCTGTTGGCCTTGGGCAAGCAGGTGTTCGTGGTCGAGGATGTCTGCGACAGCCGTACCCCGGCCAGCAAGGCGGCCGGTCTGGCGCGTATGCGCGATGCCGGGGCCTGTGTGGTCACGCGTGAGATGGTGCTGTTCGAATTGATGGGCAGCGCCGCCCACCCCTTGTTCCGTCATATCAGCAAGACTTACCTGGTGGGCGAGCAGCCTTGAAGGGAATGATCGACTGGCGGCTGGCCTGCGGGCTGGCCATCCTCGTGCTGCTGCAAGGCTGCGCTACCTCGCCGCAAGCGCCCGAGGTCGACCCGGCCAAGGTCCAGGCCCAAGTCAAGCGCCTGCTGCCGGCCTCGACCCGGGACCGAGACGGTTGGGCACGAGACATCCAGGTCGCGTTCACCGCCCAGCGCATCGCCCCCAGCAAGAGCAACCTGTGCGCTGTGTTGGCCGTCACCGAGCAGGAGTCGACGTTCAACGCAGACCCCCAGGTGCCGAACCTGGGCCGCATCGCCCGGGAGGAGATCGACCGCCGCGCCGCGCGCCTGCACATTCCCAAGCTGCTGGTCGATGGCGCGTTGAAGACGCCATCGCCCAATGGCCAGACCTACCAGCAACGGTTGCTGGCCGTGCGCAGCGAGAAGCAACTGAGCGGCCTGTTCGACGACTTCATATCGGGCCTACCCCTGGGGCGGACGCTGCTCGGTGGGCTCAACCCGGTGCGCACGGGCGGGCCGATGCAGGTGAGCATCGATTTCGCCGAGCGCAATGCCAGGGACTACCCCTACAACCACCAGGGGACGATCCGTCAGGAAGTGTTCACCCGCCGCGGTGGGATGTACTTCGGCATTGCCCACCTGCTGGGCTACCCCAGCCATTATCAACGCCAGATATATCGCTTCGCCGACTTCAATGCCGGCTGGTACGCCAGCCGCAATGCCGCGTTCCAGGCAGCCCTGAGCCGTGCGACCGGGGAGCGGCTGGCGCTCGATGGCGATTTGATCGCGCCAGGCTCGATCATGCCCGGCAGCACCGAACGGGCCGCACGCAAGCTTGGGGTCAAGCTTGGATTGCGCAACACGCAGATCCGCAGCCAGCTGGAGAAGGGCGATAGCCTCGCGTTCGAGGACACCGAGCTGTACGAAGGCGTGTTCGCCCTCGCCGATGCCGCGGCCGGCAAGCCCGTGCCGCGGGCCGTGTTGCCGGGGATCGAGCTCAAGAGCCCGAAGATTACCCGCAAGCTGACCACTGCATGGTTTGCGGGCAGGGTGGACGAGCGCTACCAGCGCTGCATGAAGCGTTGATGGGGCTTTTGGGGGAGCAGCGGCGGTATGGCAAGGGCTTCGCCCTTGATCGCGGGGCAAGTCGGACCGCCGCACCGCCGCACACAGAGGGTCAGCACTGGCCGTTTGTTCTGTGCTCGACAGCGCAGCCCAAAGGGCTGGGTGACCTCCCGCAACAAGCGTACACAGGGCCTGTGGGAGCGGGCTTGCCCCG
>NZ_JBLUPY010000048.1:0-29830 GCF_048068215.1 Pseudomonas sp. NY15372 | reverse complement strand
TGGGAGCGGGCTGGTCCCGCGATTGGGCCGGGCCCGATATCACCGTCGCCTGGCAAGGGCTTCGCCCTTGATCGCGGGACAAGCCCGCTCCCACAGGAGGTGGCGCTAGCAGCTTGTTCTCTGCGCGACAGCGCAGCCCGAAGGGCTGGGTAATCTCCTACAGGGAAGCGCGAATCCCTTGTGGGAGCGGCCTTGCGCGCCAACCTAGCGCCCCATCATTTCCTTGACCATCCGTTGCTGCTCCAGGATCTCCCGCTGGCGCTGGTCGATCTGCGACGCCAGCGGGAAATTGCTGCCCGCACGGCGCTTGGCGTAGTCCAGCTGTTGGATGGCCTGGTCGAAATCGCCCACCAGGGTGAAGTACTCGGCGCGGGCCCGATGCAGACCGATGGTGTTGCCCGACAACCCGCGCACTTCGGCCACGTCGTACCACACGTCCGGGTCGTAGGGGCGGCGCTTGATCAGGTCGTCCAGCACCTTCTCGGCTTCGGCCGGGCGGTTCTGCTTGATCAGCAGGTCGGCGCGGACCTGCTGCAGCGGATAGTTGCTCGGGTATAGCGCACGCAGGCGCTCGACGCGTTGTTGGGCATCGGCCAGGCGGTTGTTGGTGATGTCCAGGTCGACCTGGGCCAGGTTGTAGGTGATGTCGTTCGGCGCCTTGGCCAGCAACGGCTGCAGGTTGGCCCGCGCTTCGTTGAGCTGGCCGCCCTTGATCTGCGCGATGGCCAGGCCATAGCGTGCGGCATCGAGTTTCGGGTCTTCGTCGAGCTGGGCGCGGAAGCGCTTGGCGGCAAGGCCCGGCGTGCCTTCGTAGATCAAGGCGACGCGGGCGCGGATCAGCTGGTAGCGCGCGCTGTCCTCAACGCCGCCCTTGGGCGCTTGTTCGGCACGGTTGCGGGTGTCGGCGATACGCGACTCGGTGACCGGGTGAGTGAGCAGGAATTCCGGAGGCTTTGCGTCGTAGCGGTACTGGCGGGCCAGGCGCTCGAACATGGTGGGCATGTTGCGCGGGTCGTAGCCGGCTTTTTCCAGGTTCTGAATGCCGATGCGGTCGGCTTCCTGTTCGTTCTGCCGGGAGAAGCGGCGCTGTTCCTGGATCGCCGCGGCCTGGGTGCCGGCGATCACGCCGATGCCGGCATCGCCACCGCCGCCTGCCGCCAGCACGATACCAGCCAGCAGCGCTGCCATCATCGGCAGCTGCATGCGCTGCTGGGCCTCGACGCCGCGGGCGAAGTGGCGCTGGGACAAGTGCGCCAGTTCGTGGGCCAGCACCGAGGCGTATTCGCCTTCGGTCTGGGCGTTGAGGAACAGGCCGCCATTGACCCCGACGATCCCGCCTGGAGCGGCGAAGGCGTTGAGCTCGCGGCTGTCGATCAGGATGAATTCAAGGCGCCGGTCCTGCAGTTGGCTGGTCTCGGCCAGCTTGTACACGCTGGTCTCGACGTAGTCCTTGAGCTGCGGGTCGTTGAGCTGGTTGACCTGGCCGCGCAAGAGGCTCAGCCAGGCCCGGCCCAGTTGATGCTCCTGCTGAGGCGAGACGATCGCGGAACTGGCGTCACCCAGTGACGGCAGGTCGTCGGCGTGGCCGGGTAGGGCCATCAGGCAGGCCAGCGTCAACAGGGTAGGGCGCAGTAGATTCATGCATGAAGCTCGCGTCGGTCAAAAAGCCTACTGTAGCCGGCTCACACGTTGGCGACCAGTGGCGTTATCCTACCGAACTTGTCTGCAATGCTAGATTGCCCCGCCAGGAGATTACCGGATGATTGACACCCCGACCTGCGACGCCGAGCTGGACGCCAGCGGGCTGAACTGCCCGTTGCCGCTGCTCAAGGCGAAGATGGAACTCAACCGCCTGGCCAGCGGCGCGGTGCTCAAGGTGATCGCCACCGATGCCGGCTCCCAGCGCGACTTCCGCACTTTTGCCCAGCTCGCCGGTCATACGCTGCTTCGTGAAACCGCCGAGGCCGGCGTCTACACCTACTGGCTGCGCAAGGCCTGAGCCCACCCCAAGGATCGTCAATGTTCAAAGTGCTTCGCGACTGGATGCAGCGCTACTTCTCCGATGAGGAGGCGGTGGTGCTGGCGGTCCTGCTGTTCCTGGCCTTCACCGTGGTGCTGACCTTGGGCGGGATGCTCGCACCGGTGTTGGCCGGCATGGTCCTGGCCTTCCTCATGCAGGGCCTGGTCAATGCCCTTGAGCGCCTGCACGTGCCGACCCGGCTGGCTGTGTGGGTGGTATTCGCCCTGTTCATGGGCGCCCTGGCAGTGTTCATGCTGGTGCTGGTGCCGCTGCTCTGGCACCAGTTGATCACCTTGTTCAACGAGCTGCCGGGCATGCTGGGCAAGTGGCAGTCGCTGTTGCTGTTGTTGCCCGAGCGCTACCCGCACCTGGTGTCGGACGAGCAGGTGCTGCGCGCCATCGAGTCGGTGCGTGGCGAGATCGGCAAGTTCGGCCAGTGGGCGCTGACCTTCTCCCTGTCGAGCCTGCCGCTGCTGGTCAACGCCATGATCTACCTGGTACTGGTGCCGATCCTGGTGTTCTTCTTTCTCAAGGATCGCGAGCTCATCGCCCGTTGGGCCAGTGGCTACCTGCCGCGCCAGCGCACCCTGTTGAACCGGGTGGGCGACGAGATGAACCGGCAAATCGCCAATTACATCCGCGGCAAGGGTATCGAGATCCTGATCTGCGGCATCGCCACCTACATCGCCTTCATCAGCCTGGGGCTGAATTATGCCGCGCTGCTGGCCTTGCTGGTGGGGTTATCAGTGGTGGTGCCCTACGTCGGGGCCGTGGTGGTGACTGTGCCGGTGACCTTGATCGCGCTGTTCCAGTGGGGCTGGGGCGACCAGTTCATCTACTTGATGGCGGTGTACGCGATCATCCAGGCGCTCGATGGCAACGTGCTGGTGCCGTTGCTGTTCTCCGAGGCGGTCAGCCTGCACCCGGTGGCGATCATCTGTGCGGTGCTGCTGTTTGGCGGGCTGTGGGGGTTCTGGGGGATCTTCTTCGCCATTCCGCTGGCGACGCTGTTCAAGGCAGTGCTGGATGCGTGGCCGAGGCAGGAGCCTTCGGTGGCGCCGCTGCTCTAAGGCATGGGGGCCGCTTTGCGGCCCTTTCGCGGCGCAAGGCCGCTCCTACAGGAAATTGCATGCTCTGTAGGAGCGGCCTTGTGCCGCGAAAGGGCTGCAAGGCAGCCCCCATCGATCTCAAGCCTTATCCAGCGCCTGTGCCGCGGCCAACACCGCATCCACATGCCCGGGCACTTTCACCCCACGCCACTCCTGGCGAAGCACACCCTCCTTGTCGATCAGGAAGGTGCTGCGGTCCACGCCCATGTATTCCTTGCCGTACAGCTTCTTGAGCTTGATCACGTCGAACAGCTGGCACAGGGCTTCGTCCTTGTCGCTGATCAGCTCGAACGGGAAGCCCTGCTTGGCCTTGAAGTTCTCATGGGACTTGAGGCCATCGCGAGACACGCCGAACACCACGGTGTTGGCGGCCTGGAAGGCCTCGTGCTGGTCACGGAAGCCCTGGCCCTCGGTCGTGCAGCCCGGGGTGCTGTCCTTGGGATAGAAGTACAGCACCACCTGGCTGCCCTTGAGGCCGGCAAGGCTGATGGCCTGGCCGCTGGTGGCCTGGGCCTGGAAATCGGCGACGGGTTGGTCGAGTGCTACGGCCATGGGAGCTTCCTTACATGGGGTTCTGTGGGCGCCAGGGTTCGATCAGCGCATCCAGGTTCAGGGCGTCGGCGAAGTCCAGGAACTGGTCGCGCAGCCAGCTGATCTGGGTGCCGGCCGGCAGGATCACGGTGAACTGGGCGTTGAGCATGCTGCTGCCGGTCTGGGGTGCCAGGTAGGTGTCGCAGGTCATGCTTTCCAGCTCGACGCGGTGGTCGAGGAAGAACTGGCACAGCTCGCTGACGATGTCCGGGCGATAGGCGGCGCTCACGTAGGCCACATAGGGCAGGGCTTGCGGGCGCACTTCCTGGTCGGCGCTGCGCACCACGTCGAGGGTCAGGCCGTGCTTCTTGGCCAGGCCCGGCAGGACGGCCTCCAGGCGTGCCAGGGCATCCCAGCTGCCACCGACCTGCAGCACCACGGCGCTGGTCTCGCCGTGGCGGGTCAGGCGCGAGGTGATCACCGCGCAACGATTGTCGAAGGCGGCGCGGCTGAGGACATTGGCCAGCTCCATGGGGTTGGGCCCCAGGGCACTGATGACGAGGAACTGTTCGCGGACGGTGGGGGTGGACATGCAGCATTCCTAAAGCGATGAGCGGTCGGCACAGGACAGGCGAAAGCCTCCTGTCGGCAGGGCCCCGGGCTCGCAATCGAGGTCGTGGACGCTGGCGCGGAGCATTGTCGACGGCCCGGCGGGCCACGCTGCGCCGATCAAAGGGAGAAGGGTAGCGAAAAGCGGCGCCGAGGGGAATGCTCCGCCCACCTGCTTCGCTTGTGCAAGGCCGATGGCGCCAGTACCATTACCGCTCTCTTTTTCCGGCAGGAGCAGTTACATGATTGCGGGCAGTATGGTGGCATTGGTCACACCCATGGATGCACAAGGGCGTCTTGATTGGGACAGCCTCGACAAGCTTGTAGACTTCCACCTGGAAAAAGGCACCCACGCGATCGTCGCGGTCGGCACCACCGGCGAGTCCGCCACCCTGGATGTCGAAGAGCACATCCTGGTCATCAAGCACGTGGTCGAGCGCGTCAAGCGCAGCAACCACCGCGTTCCGGTCATCGCCGGTACCGGTGCGAACTCCACTGCCGAAGCCGTCCACCTGACCCAGAACGCCAAGAATGCCGGTGCCGACGCCTGCCTGCTGGTGGTGCCGTACTACAACAAGCCGACCCAGGAAGGCCTGTACCAGCACTTCAAGCACATCGCCGAAGCCGTCGACATCCCGCAGATCCTCTACAACGTGCCCGGCCGCACCTCCTGCGACATGCAGGCCGAGACCGTGATCCGCCTGTCGAAGGTCAAGAACATCATCGGCATCAAGGAAGCCACCGGCGACCTGGTGCGCGCCAAGGCCATCCTCGAAGGCGTCGACAAGGACTTCATCGTCCTGTCCGGCGACGACCCGACCGCCGTCGAGCTGATCCTGATGGGCGGCAAGGGCAACATCTCGGTCACCGCCAACGTCGCCCCGCGCGAAATGGCCGACCTGTGCGAGGCCGCCCTTGAGGGCAATGCCGAGAAGGCCCGCGCAATCAACGAAAAACTCATGCCGCTGCACAAAGACCTGTTCTGCGAAGCCAACCCGATCCCTGTGAAGTGGGCGTTGGTGGAAATGGGCCTGATGCAGAAGGGCATCCGCCTGCCGCTGACCTGGCTGAGCGAAGGCTGCCACGAAAAAGTCCGTGCGGCCCTGCGCCAGTCCGGCGTACTGGTTTAATCGAGGAAGTACACCGCATGAAGCGACTGGCTGGTCTTTCCACCCTTGCCCTGATCATCTCCAGCACCAGCGGTTGCGGCTGGCTGTGGGGCGAGGATGGCTATTTCCGCGACCGCGGCAGCGACTACCTGCAGGCGCACCCCACCGCGCCGATGCAGCTGCCGCCGGACGCCAGCAACGTCAAACGCCTGGACCCGCTGCTGCCGATCCCGCGCAACGTCGCCGACGATCACGCCAGCGGCGAGTTCGAGGTGCCCCGTCCGCAGCCGCTGACCGCAGCGGCCGAAGCAAGCGATTTCACCCTGCAGCGCAGCGGCAGCAGCCGTTGGGTGCTGGCCCAGCGCGCCCCGGCCGAAGTCTGGCCGGTGGCCCGCCAGTTCTTCGAGGACAACGGCTTCCGCATCGCCGAAGAGCGCCCGCAGACCGGTGAATTCAACACCACCTGGCAGCGTTTCGACGAGCTGTCCGCGTCCCTCGGCCAGCGTCTGGCCAGCACCTCCAGCAGCCCCGACAGCGAAGTGCGCGTGCGCGTTCGCATGGAGCCTGGCGTGCAGCGCAACACCTCCGAGGTGTACATCGTCAGCGTCGAGCGCCCGGCCGGCAGCTCCGCCGAGCCTGAATTCCCGTCCAGCTCCACCAACACCGGCGCTGACGCCCTGCTGGTCGACGAGATGCTGGCCAGCATGAACCGCAGCGCCGAGAAAGGCGGTTCGGTTTCCCTGCTCGCCGCCCGCGACTTCGACGCGCCAAGCCGCGTCAGCCTCAGCGAAGACGGCAGCGGCAACCCGGTGCTGTACCTGGGCGCCGACCTGGACCGCGCCTGGTCCAGCGTGGGTCGTGCCCTGGAGCAGGGCGAGTGGCGCGTCGAGGACATCAACCGCAGCTTGGGCCTGTACTACATCAACCTGTCCGAGAAACCCGACGACAAGCAGGACCAGCCGGGCTTCTTTGGCCGCATGTTCGGCAGCGAGCCGTCCAAGGAAGAGCGTGAAGCCCGTGCCGAGCGCTACCAGGTTCGCCTGAGCAAGGTGGGCGAGAACGTGCAGGTCACCGTCGAGAAGAACATCAACACCGTGGCGCCAGCCGATGTGGCCCGCCGCGTGTTGAGCATGATCCAGGACCACCTGGGCTAAGTGCGTTTCGCGGTACTTGGAAGCGGCAGCCAGGGGAACGGCACGCTGATCGCCCAGGACGACACCTTCGTCCTGGTCGATTGCGGTTTTTCCCTGCGCGAGACCGAGCGGCGCCTGGCGCTGCTCGGCGTGTCCGCGGCACAGCTGAGCGCGGTGCTGGTCACCCACGAACATGCCGACCACGTGCATGGGGTGGGGCTGTTGGCGCGGCGCTACAATGTACCGGTCTATCTCAGCCAGGGCACCTTGCGCGGCATGCGCAAACCTGTGGAGGCGACCGGTTTCCTTCGTTGTGGCGACAGCCTGCGCATTGGCGCATTGGAAGTCAGCGCGGCACGGGTCGAGCATGATGCGTTCGAGCCGCTGCAGTATGTGTTCAGCGATGGCCGCCGACGTTTCGGCATGCTCACCGATCTGGGCTCCTACGACAGGTATCTGCTGGACCGCTACCAAGGCTTGGACGCCCTGCTGATCGAGGCCAACCACTGTCGCGACATGCTGGCCCGAGGGCATTACCCGCACTTCCTGAAACTCAGGGTCGGCGGCAACCAGGGGCATCTGAACAACCACCAGGCCGCGAGCCTGGTGGCCGAGCTGGGCTGGAAACACCTGCAACACCTGGTGCTGGCCCACCTCAGCAGCAAGAACAACCGGCCACAACTGGCCCGCCAGTGCTTCGTCGACACCTTGGGGTGCGACCCGGACTGGCTCCAGGTGGCGAACCAGGAACACGGGCTCGACTGGCGCGAAATCGCCTAGCCCACCTACTCAAGCAAGCGGAGCCCATCATGGAAAAACGCGAAGAACTCTACCGCGGCAAGGCCAAATCGGTTTACAAGACCGACGACGCCGACCGCTTGATCCTGCTGTTCCGTAACGACACCTCGGCGTTCGACGGCAAGCGCATCGAACAGCTGGACCGCAAGGGCATGGTGAACAATAAGTTCAACGCCTTCATCATGCAGAAGCTCGAAGAAGCCGGCATCCCGACCCAGTTCGACAAGCTGCTGGGCGACAACGAATGCCTGGTCAAGAAGCTGGACATGATCCCGGTCGAGTGCGTAGTGCGCAACTACGCCGCCGGCAGCCTGGTCAAGCGCCTGGGCGTGGAGGAGGGCATCAAGCTGGAGCCGTCCACCTTCGAGCTGTTCCTGAAGAACGACGAGAAGGGCGACCCCTTCATCAACGAATCCCACGTCGTGGCTTTCGGCTGGGGCACCGCCGAGCAGCTCGCGACCATGAAGCAGCTGTCGCTGAAGGTCAATGAAGTGCTGAGCAAGCTGTTCGATGACGCCGGCCTGCTGCTGGTCGACTTCAAGCTCGAATTCGGTGTGTTCCACGGCCAGATCGTCCTGGGCGACGAGTTCAGCCCCGACGGCTGCCGCCTGTGGGACAAGGAAACCCGCAAGAAGATGGACAAGGACCGCTTCCGCCAGGGCCTCGGTGATGTCATCGAAGCCTACGAGGAAGTGGCCAAGCGTCTGGGCGTGCCGCTCTAAGCGCCTCGCTCACGCAAGCGTCTGATACCACGCGAATTTTTTTCAAAGAAGGGTTTGCCTTTCACGAAATCGCTGGTATCATGCGCGCCACTGGAGAGATGCCGGAGTGGTCGAACGGGACGGATTCGAAATCCGTTGTACTGGCAACAGTACCTAGGGTTCAAATCCCTATCTCTCCGCCATACATGTGAAACGCGAAGCCCCTGATTTCTGAGAAGAAGTCAGGGGCTTTGTGTTTTTGTGGGTGGCGTTCAGAACAAAACCTTCGTCTTCCAACCTGCTGTGGGCCTGCCTATTGCTTTGACTCCATGTGGCTATGGTCCAGCGGTCGAGCAACCGGCTCGATCCGTATGGAGCTCGACAAGGCTTGGCTGGCATACGTTCTCTCGAAATACGGCACAGTCCGATACCGCTCCTGCAAAGCGGCCTGTCGAGTTGTATCAATGTGTATCAGCACGCGGCGCTGATACGTAAAGGTTCAAGCGGCCGGGGTCGCTGACACAGACGAGGTACTTTCCGGGCGTTAAATGGGCTCCATCGAGGCACAGCGCCTCGCAGCGACCGACCCTACAGCCCATCGAAGCCCGGAGAGCCCATCATGAACACCAAAGCCATCTACGCCGCCTGCCTGTTCGCCGCCCTCAATGTCTGCGCCTTGGCCGCTCGCGCCGAAGCCGCCGACAACGTGCGCAACTACACGTACGGCACCCAGCTGGACATCAAGAAAGTGTTGGCGACCAGCCAGGATGCTACGCCGGCCTGTGGTGTGGTCAATGCTCGGCTCACCTATCTCGATTCCAACGACCAGACCCAGGTGCTGAACTACCGCACCCTCGCAAACAATTGCATCGGCGAGAACTGAAAAGCCAACCTTATTTTCGCCCACGCAGGAGCACGGTCATGACCTGGTAATTCCCATCGCCCCAGGCGCAGGCCTCACGGCTCGACCGTGGGGGACTGCGCCTGGGGGGCTGCCATGCGGATCCGCAGCGGCTTGGCCGTCACGCTCGACGCAAGAACGAGCCTACGGACATATGTGATCGTACAACTCGATGCGCTATCATGACGGCTGTCTTTCAACGTGAATGTACAGGACATGACAGAGCAGCAGGCACAGCCCCGGGCCCGGCGCAAACCACGCAGTCTGGCCCAGGAGTTGGTCACGGTGCTGACCGAAAGGATCCGCAGTGGTCAGCTCAAGCGTGGCGACAAGCTACCGACCGAATCGCAGATCATGGCCGAGGAAGGCGTCAGCCGCACCGTGGTGCGTGAGGCCATTTCCCGGTTGCAGGCCGCAGGCCAGGTCGAGACCCGTCACGGCATCGGCACCTTCGTGCTGGACGCGCCGGCCAGCAGCGGTTTTCGTATCGATCCGGCGACCATCGTCACCTTGCGCGAAGTGCTGGCGGTGCTGGAGCTGCGCATCGCCCTGGAAGTGGAGTCGGCAGGCTTGGCGGCCCAGCGGCGCAGCGATGAAGCCTTGGCTGGCATGCGTGCCGCGCTGGACGAGCTCAACGAGGGCGCGGCCCACGCATCGGACGCCGTTTCGGCGGACTTCCAGTTTCATCTGCGTATCGCCCAGGCCAGTGGCAACCATTATTTTGCCGACATCGTCGACCACCTGGGGACCAGCATCATTCCGCGCACGCGAATCAATTCGGCGCGTCTGGCCCATGACGACCAGGCGCACTACATGAGCCGGTTGCGCCATGAGCATGAAGCGATCTATGAGGCGATCGCCCGGCGCGACAGCGAAGGGGCGAAGATGGCGATGCGCATGCACCTGTCCAACAGCCGGGAGCGGTTGCGCCAGGCCCATGAGCAGGCCGAGGCGCAAAACGTCTGACGCGATAGGCGTTCGCGGGGCTTGCCCCGCGATGGGCCGCGCAGCGGCCCCGGGGTGCCTCAGGCGATGGCGTCTTCGCTCCACTGGCCGTTGACCAGGCGGCGAAGGCCCAGTGGATTATCGTCACGCAGGGCTTCGGGCAACAGCGACTGCGGATAGTTCTGGTAGCACACCGGGCGCAGGAAGCGATCGATGGCCAGGGTGCCCACCGACGTACCGCGGGCGTCGGAGGTGGCGGGGTAGGGGCCCCCGTGGACCATGGCGTCGCACACTTCCACGCCGGTCGGGTAGCCGTTGACCAGAATGCGCCCAACCTTTTCTTCCAGCAGCGGCACGAGCCAGGCGTAGGCCTCCAGATCCTCCGGCTCGCCGATCAAGGTGGCGGTCAACTGACCACGCAGGCCCAGCAGCGCGGCGCGCAATTGCGCGTCGTCCTGTACCTCGACGGCTACCGTAGCGGGGCCGAACACTTCCTCTTGCAGCAGCGGGTCGGCATCGACCAACAACCGGGCATCGGCCTTGAACAGCTGGGCGCGGGCCTGGTTGCCTGCCTGGGGCTGGCCGGCCAGGTGCTCGATGCCGGCATGGGCGCTCAGGTGCGCAAGGCCGTTCACATAGCTGTGCAGGCCGCCGGCATTGAGCAGGGTCTGGCCGGCTTGTTGATCCAGATGCCGCCCGAGGTCGGCCAGCAGCTGGCTGTAGTGAGCCGATCGCAGGCCGATGACCAGGCCGGGGTTGGTACAGAACTGGCCGGCACCGAGGCAGACCGAGCCTGCCAGTTCGTGGGCGATGGCTTCGCCTCGCTTGGCCAGGGCGCCGGGCAGGATGATCACCGGGTTGATGCTGGACATCTCGGCGAATACCGGGATCGGCTGCGCACGCTCGGCTGCCATGCGGCAAAGAGCATCGCCGCCCTTGAGCGAGCCGGTGAAGCCGACCGCCTGGATCGCCGGGTGCTTGACCAGCCATTGGCCGACGCCACCGCCGAAGACCATGTTGAAGACGCCCTTGGGCATGCCGGTGCGCTCTGCGGCGCGCAGGATGGCGCAGCCGACCATGTCGGCGGTGGCCATGTGGCCACTGTGTGCCTTGAACACCACCGGGCAGCCTGCGGCCAGTGCAGCAGCGGTGTCACCGCCTGCGGTGGAGAACGCCAGCGGGAAGTTGCTGGCGCCGAACACCGCGACCGGCCCGACGCCGATGCGCATCTGGCGGATGTCCACGCGAGGCAGTGGCTGGCGCTGGGGTTGAGCGAGGTCGATTCTTGCGCCAAGGAAGTCACCGCGACGCAGGACCTGGGCGAACAGGCGCATCTGGCCGCTGGTGCGTCCACGTTCCCCCTGGATGCGCGCGGCGGGCAATGCGGTTTCGCGGCAGACGATCGCCACGAAGTCATCGCCCAGCTGGTCGAGCTCCTCGGCGATCGTTTCGAGGAATTCGGCGCGGCGCGTCGCCGGCAGTTGGCGGAACTCGGCGAAGGCGGCCGCCGCCGCGCGTGCGGCCTGGTCCACCTCGGCTTCGGTGGCCTGGATGAAGGTGTAGGGCAGGGCCTGGCCGGTGGTGGCGTCCAGGCTTTCGAGGCGTTGCGTGCCGGCGGCGCTACGTTCGCCGGCGATGAAGTTGTGGCCGAGGATCTCAGGCATGGGGTGCTCCAGTGGAAGAATGGATGACAGGCGCCTCGTGGCGGGAGCGCCTTCGCGAGGCGTCCCACGGCAATCGTGTCGCTTCAGGTGATGGGCGCCGGGTTGAACAGGGTGATGTCGTTGTGCAGCTTGTGTCGTTCGGCCCAGGTCCGCTTGCGACCGCTGGCCACGTCCAGGTAGTAGTGGAAAAGCTCCCAGCCCAGCTCCTCGATGGTCGCCCGGCCGCTGGCGATGCGGCCGGCGTCGATATCGATCAGGTCGGGCCAGCGCTGGGCGAGTTCCGTGCGGGTGCACACCTTGACCACCGGCGCCATGGCCAGGCCGTAGGGCGTGCCGCGTCCGGTGGTGAAGACGTGCAGGTTCATCCCGGCCGCCAGTTGCAAGGTGCCGCAGACGAAGTCGCTGGCGGGGGTGGCGCAGAAGATCAGGCCCTTGCGCGCCACGCGCTCGCCCGGGCCAAGCACTCCCTGGATGGCGCCGCTGCCAGACTTGACGATCGAGCCAAGGGATTTCTCGACGATGTTGGACAAGCCGCCTTTCTTGTTCCCCGGCGTGGTGTTGGCACTGCGGTCTGCCGCGCCTTGCTGCAGGTAGCGGTCGTACCAGTCCATTTCACGCACCAGGGCCTCGGCTACGGCCGGGGTTTCGGCGCGGGAGGTGAGCATGTAGATGGCGTCGCGCACTTCGGTGACCTCTGAGAACAGCACCGTCGCCCCGGCGCGCACCAGAAGATCCGCGGCGTAGCCCAGCGCCGGGTTGGCGGTGATGCCGGAGAATGCATCGCTGCCGCCGCACTGCATGCCCAGGATCAGCTCGCTGGCCGGTACGGTCTCGCGGCGGCGTTTGTCGAGCTTGACCAAGCGCGCTTCGGCCAGTGCCATGATCTGTTCGATCATTTCGACGAAACCCAGGCTGGCATCCTGCAACCGGTACAGCCACGGCTCGCTCAAGTCCACCGAAGGATCGTCTGCATGCATGACCTGGTCGGCTTGCAGCTTTTCGCAGCCAAGGCTGATGACCAGTGCTTCCCCGCCGAGGTTGGGGTTGCGTGCGAGGTTACGCACCGTGCGAATCGGGATGTAGGCGTCCCGGGCATTGATCGCCACGCCGCAGCCGTAGCTATGGGTGAGGGCGACCACGTCATCGACATTAGGGTACTTGGGCAGCAATTCTTCGCGGATACGCTTGACCGCATGCTCCAGCACCCCGGCCACGCACTGCACGGTGGTGGTGATACCCAGAAGGTTGCGGGTGCCGACGCTGCCGTCGGCGTTGCGATAGCCTTCGAACGTATAACCGTCGAGCGGTGGCAAGGCTTTGGGGACGGCATCGCAGCGCGGCAGGCTGTCCAGCTCCGGTGCGGCAGGCATGGCCAATTGGCTTTCCTTCACCCAGCTGCCCTTGCGCAGGTCTTCCAGGGCATAGCCGATGATCTGGCCATAGCGCCGTACCGGTTCTCCCTTGCCGATATCCACCGTGGCGACCTTGTGGCTCTGTGGTACGCCCTCGACCAAGGTCAAGCCGTCGGCGAAGCAGGCACCTTCTCCCAGGCCTGCGTCGTTGACGACCACCACCACGTTGTCGGCGTCATGCAGACGGACGTAGCGGGGCGAGTCGGAATGTTCGATCAACTGCATGATGGGCCCTTCTTGTCGTTGTCTCAGGCTTCGTTCATCCGCCAGCGCCGGCATGTGCGAGGCGCTGGCGTGCTTGGCTCAGGGGTGCGAGCTGGCCAGTTCGCCATTGGCGGTCGTGGTCGGCGCGGCTCCATCCTTGGGGGCATCCTGCAACTCGATGCGCTTGATCGGGCCGACGATCACCAGGTAGCTGAATACCGCCACCAAGGCATTGGCGCCCACATAGACCAGCGCCCACTTGAACGAGCCGGTGGCGCTGATGATGTAGCCGATGATGATCGGCGTGGTGATCGAGGCGATGTTGCCGAAGGTGTTGAACAGGCCTCCGGACAGTCCGGCGATCTGCTTGGGGGATGTATCGGCGACCACGGCCCAGCCCAGGGCGCCGATGCCCTTGCCGAAGAACGCCAGGGTCATGAAACCGACCACCATCCACTCGGCATCGACATAGTTGCAGAAGACCATGGTGGTCGACAGCAGCAGGCCGCAGACGATCGGCAGCTTGCGGGCGAAGGTCAGCGTATGGCCGCGGCGCAGCAGGTAGTCGGAGATCACCCCGCCCAGTACGCCGCCGATGAAGCCGCAGATGGCCGGCAGCGAGGCGATGAAGCCGGCCTTGAGGATCGACATGCCGCGCTCCTGTACCAGATACACCGGGAACCAGGTCAGGAAGAAATAGGTAATGGCATTGATGCAGTACTGGCCAAGGTAGACCCCTAGCAGCATGCGGCTGGTGAGCAACTGCTTGATGTAGCCCCACTTCGGGCCATCGCTGGCACGCTTCTGGTCCATGTCCACCAGGCCGCCGTTTTGCTCGATATGTGCCAGCTCGGCCTGGCTGATGCGTGGGTGCTGCCGGGGGTTGTAGATGGTCTTGAGCCAGATGCCGGAAAACACGATGCCCAATGCGCCCATCACCACGAACACGTGCTCCCAGCCGAAGCGGAACACCACCCAGCCCATGATCGGGGCGAACAGCGCCGTGGCGAAGTACTGCGCCGAGTTGAACACTGCCGAGGCCGTGCCGCGTTCGGCGGTGGGGAACCAGGCCGCGACGATGCGGGCGTTACCTGGGAACGATGGGGCTTCTGCAAAACCCACCAGAAAACGCAGGGTGAACAGCGTCACCACTGCCCAGGCCACCGGTAGGCCGCCAACGAAGCCCTGCAGCAGGGTGAACAGCGACCAGGTGAAGATGCTGAAGGCGTAGACGTTCTTCGAGCCGAAGCGGTCGAGCAACCAGCCCCCGGGAATCTGTCCGGCCACGTAGGCCCAGCCGAAGGCCGAGAAGATGTAGCCAAGCGTGACCGCGTCGATGCCGAGGTCTTTCTGCAGGCTGGAGCCGGCGATAGCGATAGTGGCGCGGTCGGCATAGTTGATCGTGGTCACCAGGAACAGCATGAGCAGGATCAGGTAGCGGACATGCGTTTTTTTAGTCGCTTGCATACTGACTAATACTCCCACTAGTTATTTTTGTGCGGGGATCGGGTAAAGGCCGAAGCAGGGTGGCCCGCTTCGGCCATGGCAATGACAGGCTGCCGGGGGCGTCGCTTATTGCGGGCCCAGCTTGTCCATCAGCGCCGCGAGCATCTCGTACTCTTCGCCGGTCAGGTCGGTCAGGGGCGTGCGCACCGGCCCTGCGTCGTAACCTGCGATTTTCGCCCCGGCCTTGACGATGCTCACGGCATAGCCGGCCTTGCGGTTGCGGATATCCAGGTACGGCAGGAAAAAGTCATCGATCAGCTTGGCCACGGTGGCGTGATCGTCACGGGCGATGGCGTGGTAGAAGTCCATGGCCGTGCGGGGCACGAAGTTGAAGACCGCCGAGGAATACACCGGAACGCCCAAGGCCTTGTAAGCCGCGGCATAGACTTCGGCGGTCGGCAGGCCACCCAGGTAGCTGAAACGCTCGCCCAGGCGACGGCGGATCGACACCATCAGTTCGATGTCACCCAGGCCGTCCTTGTAGCCGATCAGGTTCGGGCAGCGCTCGGCCAGCCGTTCAAGCTGGGTGGCATTGAGGCGGCAGACGTTGCGGTTGTACACCACCACGCCGATCTTCACCGACTTGCATACTGCCTCGACATGGTCTGCCACGCCGTCCTGGCTGGCCTCGGTGAGGTAGTGGGGCAGCAGCAGCAGGCCCTTGGCGCCAAGTCGCTCGGCCTGCTGGGCATATTCGATCGCCTGGCGGGTAGCGCCGCCAACGCCGGCGAGGATAGGCACGGAGCCTGCGCAGGTATCCACGGCGGTCTTGATCACCTGGCTGTATTCGCTGGCCGCCAGGGAGAAGAATTCGCCGGTGCCGCCGGCAGCGAACAGGGCGCTGGCGCCATAGGGTGCCAGCCACTCCAGGCGTTTGGCATACCCGGCCGGATTGAAATCGCCCCGGGCGTCGAAGTCGGTGACGGGGAACGAGAGCAGGCCGTGGGAGAGGATGGATTGCAGTTCTTGTGGGGTCATTGTTGTAGGCATCCTGTGGCGCATGGGTGGGTGGTTAGTTTTGATATAAGTTATCGTACAACTTGTCGGATGACTAGCCCCTCTTGCGAATTTAATGATCGGCGGTGCGTCTTTGTGGCTTAGGGAATCCGGGGTTTCTGCGGGTTCTAGCCCCTGATTGCATGTTCTTTAGTTGTCGTATCTGTTCGTCGTCATCTGGGGCGGCGTTGCGACAGCGCCACATACTGCAGGCTGAACCCAAGGCTGACCTGCTCGCCATGCCTGAGCAGACGCAACCCCGGGCGCCCCGGCAGGTGATGGGCGTTGATCGGATGGCTCACCGGTTCGAAACAGAAGAAGTCCTGGCCTTCGGGGCAGAACAGCAGGAAATGCCCGGC
This sequence comes from Pseudomonas sp. NY15372, assembly GCF_048068215.1. Lineage (NCBI taxonomy): Bacteria > Pseudomonadati > Pseudomonadota > Gammaproteobacteria > Pseudomonadales > Pseudomonadaceae > Pseudomonas > Pseudomonas sp. NY15372. Next base: position 13,833 of record NZ_JBLUPY010000048.1, on the reverse strand, counting down.
GCCGTTGGCGCGGCATTGCAGTTGGTAGCCAGCGCCGGGCTGCTCGATGGTGCAGTCACCGGCCCAGCCGCCGAAGGCATGGTCGATCACCGTTGCCGGCAACTGGTGCAGGGTGTCGAAGCGCCACGCCTGTTCGATCGGTGCAGGCCGTGAGGGCAGGCGATCTGGCTCGGCCAACCACACCTGCTGCGCCGGTGCTCGCAAGCGCGTGTCGGGGTAACGCGGGAAATACGGATGAAGCCCAAGCCCGTGCCAACGGGCGTGTGGATCGAGGTGGGTCACCTGCAGTTCGAGGTCCAGGCGGCCCTCGTCGAGCTGCACGTCCAGGGTGGCCCTGTAGGCGAACGGTAATTGGCTGTCCAGCACGAGACGGGCGCGCCGCTCACTGTGATGATCCACCTGCCAGGGCTGTTGCCAGGCGCTGCCATGGATCGGATAGGGGTCATGTGCGGTGTTGGGTGCCAGGGCCAGCCAGCCGTCTGGGCAATCGAAGCCGCCTTCACCGATGCGGTTGGACCAAGGTGCCAGCGGGTAGCACGCCAGGCGCCTGGGCGTCGCGCTGGCCAGGGCGGCCTGGTCGGAATGGCGCAGCAAGGCCTGGCCGCTGGCCTTGACCTGCCAGTTGACCAGGCTGGCGCCCAAGGTGGGAGCCAGGCTCAGGCGGGTCAGGCGATCCTGCAGCTGCAGTTGCGGCACAGCCATGGGAGGCTCCTCTGGAAAAATGCACTCAGCTCGGCCGGCGATAGGTCAGCAGCACGATGCCGCATACCACGACCGCGCCGCCAAGCAACTGCCAAGGGCTCAGGTGCTGGTCAAGCAAGGCCCAGCCCAACAGCAAGGTGGCGATTGGCTCGATGTTCATCACCGGCGCGTTATGCGCCATGTTCAGCCGCGGCACGCAGACGAACAGCAAAGTGAAGGCCACGCCATACAGCACCACCAGGCTGGCCAGCGCCATCCATCCATTGCCGCTGGCGGGTAACGACAACCCGGCGGGCATCACGCCACTGAAGCCGGCGACCAGCATGCTGACGAACACGACGAGCAGCGTCAGCAGGCTGCGCACCGGCCCACGCACGGCGGCCAGCTTGTGGTCGGTGATCCACAAGGCGCAGGCGAATACGCAGGCGGCGCCGAAGGCCAGGCTCACGCCTAGGCCCCAGTGTGGGTTGCTGTCACCGCGGTCGGCCAGGCGTGCCGGCACATCCAGCGCCAACACCAGGCCGCAGAGGATAAGGCCCATGAACAGCAGCGTACGCCCGGTCGGTCGTGGGCCGCCGAGTGCCCAGCTGAGCAACGCCAGCAGCATCGGGAAGGTATTGCCCACCAGCAGCGCCAGGGCCACCGGGATGCGCGCCACCGCGCTATACAGGCACAGGCTCTGGGTCGCGATCAACAGGCCCAGCAGCAGTTGCCAGCGCCGTGTGCCTGGCGGCAGGGCCAATGGCTGGCGCTGCCATGCGACCAGGCTGGCCAAGGCCAGCAAGGTGATGCCCGAACGGCAGAGGATCGCCAGCAGTACGCCGGTATCGTCATCGAAGGCGATACGCGCGGCAATGTGGTTGCCGGCGAACGAGCAGGCCAGCAGGGCCAGCAAGGCGACCGCCAGCTTGCGTGGAAAAAGGGTGGGAGAAGCGGCAACGACAGCCATGTGCGGGGTCCATGTGCAGGAGGGGCGGGCCATCTGGGCCCGCCCGGTTGATGCTTACAGCACGACGCTGGGCAGCCAGAGGGAAATGGCGGGAATGTAGGTCACGGCGATGAGCACCATGAACAGCGCGACGTAGAAGGGCAGCAGGGCCTTCACCGTCGCCTCGATGCTCACCTTGCCGATCGCCGAGCCGACGAACAGCACCGCGCCCACCGGTGGTGTGATCAAGCCGATGCCCAGGTTGACCAGCATGATCATGCCGAAGTGCACCGGGTCCACGCCGATGCCTGTGATGACCGGCATCAGGATCGGTGTCAGGATCAGGATCAACGGCGCCATGTCCATCACCGTGCCCAACAGCAGGAGCATGAAATTGATGCACATGAGGATCACGTAGCGGTTATCCGACAATGTCAGGAACGCCGTGGTGATCTTCGAGGGGATCTGCATCAGCGTCATCACGTAGCCGAAACTGGCGGCGAAGCCGATCAGGATCATGACGATGGAGATGGTGCGCACCGTGCGGTGCATGAGCTTGGGCAGGTCCCGCCATTTGTAGTCGCGGTAGACGAACATGGTCACGAAGAATGACCAGACCACGGCGATGGCGGCCGACTCGGTGGCGGTGAACACGCCCGAGAGGATGCCGCCAAGGATGATCACCATGGCCATCAGGCCCCACAGTGCTTCACCGGCGATCTTCAGTGCCTGGCGCAGCGGGATCACTTCGCCCTTGGGGTAGTTGCGCTTTTTCGCGAAGACCAAACATAGCCCCATCATCACCGCGCTCAGCAGCAGTCCGGGCATGACCCCGGCCATGAACAGCGATGCGATCGACACCGTGCCGCCGGCCGCCAGGGAGTACAGCACCGAGTTGTGGCTCGGCGGAGTGAGCAATGCCTGGACCGAACCGCTGACCGTCACTGCGGTGGAGAATTCGCGCGGGTAACCCTTGCGTTCCATCTCCGGAATCAGCACCGAGCCGACCGACGCGGTGTCAGCCACCGACGAGCCGGAAATGGCGCCGAAGAACGTCGAGGCCGTGATGTTGACCAGCGACAGCCCACCGCGCACGAAGCCCACCAGCACCCCGGCGAACGCCACCAGGCGCCTGGACATGCCGCCTTCGGCCATGATCGCGCCGGCCAGCACGAAGAACGGGATGGCCAGCAACGAAAACTTGTTAACCCCGCTGGCGACCTGGATCATCATTGCCTGCAGTGGAATGTCGATCCACCAGGCGCCGATCAGCGCGGCCAGGCCCAGGGCGTAGGCCACCGGCATGCCTATCAGGATGAGCAGGATGAAACTGCCCAGAAGAATGATCGCATCCATTTATGCAGCCCCCTCGCTGTCTTCCACCAGGTCGAAACACACCACCTTGCGGGTGCTCTGGTCGCCCAGCAGCAGCCTTTCGAGCACGAATATCAATGTCAGCACGCCGCCAATCGGGATCGGGGCGTAGGTCATGCCGACACGCACGGTCGGCAGCGAGGCGAGAAACTGGTTCCAGGTGGTCATGCACAGCTTGGTGCCGTAGTAGGTCATGAAGACGCATACGCCCAGCATCAACAGTTGCACCAGCCGCGCGGCAGCGCTGCGCAGGCCGGCAGGCAGGCGATCGGTGACCATCGCCACCGCCATGTGCGCACCGGCCCGGTAGCTGGCCGCCGCGCCGACGAAGGTGAAGACCACCATCAGCAGGATGGCGACTGGCTCCGGCCAACTGGAGCCGGTGCCGAGAACGTAGCGGGCGAAGATGCCCCATGGAATGATCAGGGACATGGTCAGCACCGACAGGCCCGCGACCCAGATACAGGCGCTGTACAACGTGTCGTTCAAGCGCAGGAAGGCTGTTTTCATAAGCATCACCGACGCTGCAGCACGACGCGTGTCGCACTGCAGGTTGATCAGGGAAGAGGGCGGGGTTACTGGACGTCGGCGATGCGTTTCATCAGGTCGGCGTACTGCGCGCCGTATTTCTCGCGCACCGACGCGGTGGCGTCGTAGAAGGGTTTCTTGTCGACGCTGATGAACTCGACGCCTGCAGCCTTGAGTTTTTCTTCGCTGGCCGCGGACTTCTGGTCCCACAACGTACGCTCTTCCATCTGCGCCTCGCGCGCGACTTTCCTGACCAGCGCCTGCTGCTCGGGGGAGAGCTTGTTCCAGGTGGTCTTGGACATCACGACCGGCTCCGGAAGGATCAGGTGCCCGGTAAGCGTGTAGTACTTGGCGTTCTGGTAGTGGTTATGTTCCAGCAACGTTGGCGGGTTGTTCTCGGCGCCGTCGATCACCCCGGTCTGCAGGGCGCTGAAGATCTCGCCGGTGTCCATGGCGATGCCGTTGCCGCCCATGGCATTCATCATGTCGATGAACAGCGGGTTGCCCTGCACGCGGATCTTCATGCCCTTGAGGTCGTCGATGCTGCGCACCGGCTCCTTGGTGTAGAGGTTGCGTGTCCCGCCATCCATCCAGGCCAGGGCCACCAGGTTGAAGTCGGAACGGGTGATCTTGTCGAGGATCTCCTGGCCGATGTCGCCATCGATGACCTTGCGCATGTGTTCATGGTCGCGGAACACGAACGGCATGTTGAACACGTTCACATCCGGCACCACCGGGCCGACGATGCCCAGGCTGACTCGGGTCATCTGCACGGCACCGATCTGCGCCTGTTCGATCACCTCCTTTTCCGAGCCAAGCACGCCGCCTGGGAACATCTTGAAGGTGATCTCGCCATTGCTGGCTTGTTCGAGTTTCTTGCCCATGTTCTGTTCGGCGACCACGGTCGGGTAGCCTGCGGGGTGGATCTCGGCGAACTTGATGTCCAGTGCCGAGGCCGGCAGGGACAGCGAGCAGGCCAGGGGGAGTACGGCGAGGAGCAGCTTGCGTTTGAAGGTCATGAGGAAACTCCGGTCTTGTTATTGTCTGGTTTCGGTCGTGTCGATGCTGCTGTGCTCAGTTCTGGTAGGCCGTTTCCTCCATGCCTTTGACGCCGACATTCAGGGCGAACACGCCGCCTGCCAGAGGCTGTTGGTGCAGGTCCACCCCGGCCGGGCGGATCGAGGTCACGAACAGGGTGTCCAGGTCCGGGCCACCGAACGCGCACATGGCGGGCTTGCTGACCGGTACCTGCAGCGAGCGGTCCAGCTTTCCTTCAGGCGTGAAGCGGTGCACCAGCCCTGCGTCGTTGCCACAGATCCAGTAGCAACCGTCCTGGTCGATGGCGGCGCCATCGGGGCGTCCAGGGAACTGGTGCATGTCGACGAACACACGCTGGTTGTGCGGGGTGCCGCTGTCGATGTCGTAGTCGAAGGCCCAGATGGTCTGTACCTGCGGGTGCGAATCGCTCAGGTACATGCGTTTGCCGTCCGGGCTGAAGGCCAGGCCGTTGGGCACGATCAGGTGTTCCAGGTGCGCGCGCAGAGGCTGGCCTTCGCCGTCGTGTCGATACAGGGCTCCGACGCGAGCCCCCAGCTGCATGTCCATGAGCATCGTGCCGGCCCAGAAACGGCCCTGGCGGTCGCAACGTCCATCGTTGAATCGCATGCCTTGGCGAGCATGTTCGACCGGGCTTGCCAGCTGGCTGTCCAAGGTGCCCTGGGCGGTTGGGGTCAGGTGGAAGATGCCGCTCTGCATGCCGGCGATCCAGCTGTTGGCCGAGCCGGCGCAGCGCGCGATGCAGGCGAGCATTTCCCCGGCCTGCCAGGTGTGGTGCTGATTGTCCTGCATGCGCCAGCGATGCAGCCGGCCGGCGGGAATGTCGACCCAGTACAAGGCCTGTTCCAACGGGTGCCATACAGGGCTCTCGCCGGTGGCGTTGCGGGCATCGACGATCAGTTCGCAGTGCATGGTGAAGGCTCCTGGCAAGGCCTGGATCAGTCGAATGGCCCGGCAGCGACGAAGGCGCCGCCCTGGTAGACCATGCTCGGGTCATCGTCGGCAGGTGCGGGCTGGGCTTGGACCTTTTCACGGAACACCTCGGAGGTGTCCTTGGGTTGGTAGCCTAGGTGGGCGGCATGACGGTTGTCCCACCACACCGTGCGGTTGTCGGACGCGCCGTAGACCACCGTGTGGCCGACCCCGGCGGTGAACAGCCCGCGCTCGATCAGTTGGGTAAGGTCGTCGTAGCTCAGCCAGGTGCAGAGCATCCGGGGGTTCTGTGGCTCGGGGAACGAGGAGCCGATGCGGATGCTGACAGTCTCGATGCCATGGCGGTCGAAGTAGAAGCTGGCCATGTCCTCGCCGTAGCACTTGGACAAGCCGTAGTAACCGTCCGGGCGGCGCTGGGCGTGGGCATCGATACGTTCGTGCTGCTTGTAGAAACCGATCACATGGTTGGAGCTGGCGAAGATGATGCGCTTGACGCCGTGCTTGCGTGCGGCTTCGTAGATGTGGAACACGCCGCAGATGTTGGGGCCGAGGATGTCCTCGAACGCATGTTCGGTAGACACGCCGCCGAAGTGGACGATCGCGTCCACACCTTCGACCAAGGCGTGCACGGCAGCCTTGTCGGCCAGGTCGCAAGGGATGACTTCTTCATGGGGACCGGTGGCAGGCGCCATCGGGGCGATATCGGAAAGGCGCAGGACTTCGGCGCAGCCTGTGAGGCGTTGGCGAAGGACCTTGCCAAGGCCGCCTGCGGCTCCGGTGAGCAGCAGGCGCTTGAAGGGGGTGACTGTCATGACCGGCTCTTTTTGTTGATTGTTGTAAGTTGTCGTATGACTGTGGCGATTATGGTCAAGGGCTTTCGGGCTTGTCAATGCTCCGATAGGCGCACGAAAGCCTTGGCGCAGCGTCTTGTCCCGCTTACAGGATCGACAATGGGTAGTTGAAAATCAGACGGTTCTCGTCGAATTCGTTGTTGCTGAAGTCCCGCCGAATCGTCGAGTTGCGCCATTTCACGCTCAGGTCCTTGAAGGGCCCGCTCTGGATGACGTAGGCCAGTTCCGACTCGCGTACCCATTCCTTGCCGTCGCTGACAGCCGCGCTGTGCACATCGCGCCCGCTGATGTAGCGATTCATCAAGGTCAGGCCTGGCACGCCCAGTGTGACGAAGTTGAAGTCGTGCCGCACTTGCCAGGAACGTTCGTTGGCATTGTCGAAACTGGCGTTGTAGCTGTCGTTGGCCAGGGTGCCGCCGCTGGTGCCATTGACGCGCATCCAGGTGTCCCCGCTGACTTTCTGCAGGCCGAGATAAAAGGTGTGGCCGCCGTACCGGGCCGAGAACATACCTGAGTAGGTCTTGTTATCCAGCTGCCCGGCGCGCTCGGCGCCATCTTCCTCGCCCTGGAAGTAACCCAGGTTGGCGCCAAGGGTCCAGCTGCCTACCGGTTGGCTGTGGCTCACTTGCAGGTACTGTTGTCGATAGACATCCTTGAGCACGGCATTCCACAGGCCGACCAGCGTCCGATCTTGGTTGAACTTGTATTCGCCACCGGCGAAGTTGAAGCGGTCCGAACTCGCGCCGCCATAGCTCATGTCATCCATGCTGGCGTCGTTGCGTGGGCTGTTGCCACGAAACTGGCCGCCATACAGCGTCAGCCCGGCGATTTCGTTGGACGTGACCTGGCCACCGCGAAAGGTCTGTGGCAGTGAACGACCATCGTCGGAGCGCAGGATCGGCAGCACCGGCATCCATTCGCCGATCTTCAGCTCGGTTTTCGAAAGGCGCGCTTTGCCTGCCACCGCCAGGCGTCCGTAGTCGTCTGCCGGACGCCCATCGTCGTGGCGCGGCAACAGCGCCGTGCCGTAGGTGCCGCCACCGCCATCGAGTTTCACCGACCACAGGCCTAGAACGTCTACGCCAAACCCGACCGGCCCCTCGGTGAAACCGGAGCGTGCATCGAGGATGAAACTCTGGGTCCATTCCTCTGCCTTGCCTTGCGGGTTGGCAGGGTTGGTGAAGTTGCGATTGATGTAGAAGTTGCGAAGGCCCAGGGTGGCCTTGGCGTCCTCGACGAAACCTGCGGCCAGGGCTTGCGGAGCGTTGGCGACCAGGCCCGCGCCGAGCAGGGCCAGCGACAGGGTTTTGGGATGGATGCTCATGGTGATACTCACTGATTGTTGTTTTTGTTGTGTGTTGTCGTATGACTTGGTGATTATTGTCAGCCACCATGTACCTGTCAACGCTGAAAGATGCAGGGAAAATGCGAAATTTATGGTTTTTCAGGGCGCAATCTGGCCGGAACGCTCTATGGCGGGCTTTGAAGGAAATTTATGAGGTGTTATGACCTGTAGGCGCGGGGTGGCGCGAAATGACGCCTATCTGTCCTGATCCGAAGTGGTCTGTTCATTGTTCCGCTGCGGGCCCGATGCTGGAATTTCGCCAGGCGCCGCGATGGCTCGATCGCCCACCTGGGCATTGGGGTCGCGGTGGTTCAACCTAGGCATTTCGCACGGTGTTGCACTGTGCCGCCTGATCAGGAGTGTATGTTGATGAGCGAAATCATTGCAGGTATCCGAGTCCCCGATAGCGCGATCGCCCGTGCCGCCACCGAGCTCGTTCGTGATACCGAGGACGACCTGCTGTTCAATCATAGCCGCCGGGTTTTCTGCTGGGGGGCTCTGACCGGCGAACGCCGCGGCCTGTCATTCGATCCCGAGTTGCTGTACCTGGGCGCCATGTTCCACGACGTGGGCCTGACGGCCCGCTACGCCAGCCCCGACCTGCGCTTCGAGGTCGATGGGGCGAATGCGGCGCGGGACTTCATGCGCAGCCATGGGGTTGCGGAGCGCGACATCGAGGATGTCTGGACGGCAATCGCCCTGCACACCACGCCCGGCATTCCCGAGCACATGCGACCGACCATTGCCTTGGTGACGGCAGGGGTCGAGATGGATGTGTTGGGCATTGCCTATGAAGAATTCACCCACGAGCAACGTTGCCAGGTCTGCAAGTGCCATCCCCGCGAGGCGAGTTTCAAGGAAGGCATCATCGACCATTTCGCCGACGGGATAAAACACAAGCCGGCGACCACGTTCGGCAACGTAAAGGCCGATGTCCTGGCGCTGAAGGTACCTGGCTACACGCGCATGAACTTCTGCTCGCTCATTCTTGGCTCGGCCTGGCCGAACTGAGACTGAAATATGCCTGATGCTGTTTCAGGCCTGGAACCGATGAGAGGCGCGGTACACCTTCCCGGCAATCGGTGCCTTGCCAAAAAAGGCCATGCCGCCACGGGCATGGACGCTACGAACGCGGTTCAGTGACAGCGGCTTGGCGACGGAAGTTGCTTCGATACTGGGTCGGGGTGACGCCGAGCCGCTCGTTGAACGTGAGGCGCATACGGTCGACCGTACCAAAGCCACAGTCGTAAGCGACGGCTTTCAATGGGCGGTCGCTGGCTTCCAGCATCCGCCGCGCAGCATCGATACGCGCACGCTGTACGAACTCGTGTGGGGTGATCCCGGTTTCCTGCACGAAGTAACGTGCCAGGTTGCGTGCGCTCATCCCGACTTCGTTGGCGAGCGATTGCAGGCTGTGTCGTTCGCCAATGTGGGTCATCACATGGGTTTGGATGCGGGCCACCGGTGATGTGGGGTTGGCCGGTGCGGTGAGGTAAGGGCTGAACTGCGACTGGCCCCCCTGGCGCTGAGCGACCACCACCAACCGTTTCGCTACTGTCAGGGCAATGTGCTGTCCATGGCACTGTCCGACCAGGGCCAAGGCCAGATCGATACCCGCCGTGACGCCCGCGGAAGTCATCAGCCTGTCGTCGCGTACATAGATGGCGTCGGGCTCGACGCAGGCCAGGGGAAACCGTGCCGCCAGTTTCGGTGCATGCTGCCAGTGCGTCGTCACACGGCGTTGGTCGATGAGCCCGGCGTACCCCAGTGCGAACGCGCCTGTGCAGATGGAGCCGTACAGGTTCGCATGGTTCGGGGCATCGCTGAGCCACTCGATAAGGCGTGGGTCGGGTGATGCATCGGGCAGGGAAGGGCCGCCCGCGACCAACAGCACATCGAAGACATCGGCGGCTTCGCCGAACGCGAGATCTGCTCGCAATTGCATGTTGTTCGATGCCCGAAGCGGGCTATGGTCGGCAGCAACCAGCACGGTTTCATAGCGCTCATCGTTTGCGAGGTAGGCGTTGGCCTCATGGAATACGTCCAAGGGGCCGGCGACATCCAGCGCCTGGACCCCATCATGGATGGCAATCGCCACTGTTCGTACCGTCATAGGGCTTCCTGTTCTGCTTGCCCGATCCCAAACCTTGCGAAGGTAGTGTAGGAACCGATTTCCTGTCCATGACGTATGCGGTGTCGCAGTGTTGCGCGCAAAGTGCGTCCTGCGATGGCTTCAGGCAAAACCGCCGTTGGCGCGCAGCACTTGCGAATTGATCCAGCGGCCATCGGGGCCGGCGAGGAAGGCGACCGCGCCGGCGATATCCTCTGGTGTACCGAGCCGTTGCAGCGGCGCCAGGGCAGCGATCTGGTCGACCTGCTCCTGTGTCTTGCCTGCCAGGAACAGTTCCGTGCCGACCGGCCCGGGAGCGACTGCATTGACGGTGATGTTTCGCCCACGCAATTCGTTGGCAAGCACATGCACCAAGCCTTCGACGCCGGCCTTGGAGGCGATGTAGGGGCCATAGCCAGGGAACGACCTGGCAATGACACTGGTAGACAGTGCAATGATACGGCCACCGTCGCTGACGTTGGCGGCCGCTTCGGCCAGCACCAGGAAGGCACCTCGCAGATTGGTGGCTATCACCCGGTCGAAATCGGCCAGGCTCTCGCTGCTGACAGGGGCCAGAGTCATGATGCCCGCACTATTGACCACGACGTCGATATGACCGAACGCCTGCTTCGCGGCAGCGAACAACGCCGCGACATCATCCTGCTTGCCCACATCGCCCTGGACAGCGATAGCCTTGCCCCCCGAGGAGGTGATGGCTGTAACGGTTTCCTGTGCCTTGGCCGCATTGCCTGCGTAGTTGATGACAACGGCAAAACCATCTGCCGCCAGACGCTTGGCAATCGCTTGGCCGATACCACGGGAGCCTCCCGTGACGATGGCGGTCTTCAGTGTAGGTGCGTTCATGGAGTCTCCAGGCTAGAGGGGGAACGCGTTCATTATTTTTGTTTCGCCGTGCCGGATAAATCGTATTAAATGAGCATCTGAATTCAACCAAGCACAACAATGCTCGCTCATGGATCGCTTCGATTCGCTTCAGTTGTTCGCCCGCATCGTCGAGCTGGCCAGTTTCAGTCGCGCCGCGCAATCACTCCAGATTCCTCGCGCGACTGCGACCCATGCGATCAAGGCGCTGGAGGCGCGGCTAGGTACGCGCCTGCTTGAGCGCACGACTCGCCACGTGCGTCCGACACTCGACGGGCAGGCCTTCTATGAGCGGTGCGTGCATGTCCTGAGCGAGTTGGAGGATGCAGAGTCCTCGTTGCGACAGATCGCGTCCAACCCTCGAGGCGTGCTGCGCGTCAACATGCAGGGCACCCATGCCACGAGAATCGTGCTGCCTGAAGTGGACGCCTTCCGCATGCGCTATCCCGGCATCGACTTGGTCGTGAGTTGCGGGGACAGGCTGGTCGATCTGGTACGTGAAGGGGTGGATTGCGTCGTTCGCGCAGGCAACCCGCGTGACTCATCCCTTGTCGCACGCCGGCTGGCGCTCATGCCGCAACTTATCTGCGCCAGCCCGACCTATTTGGCCCGCTTCGGCACGCCACATCATCCGGATCAACTGGCGACGCATCAGGTCGTGAAGTTCTTCTCCAGCGGTGGGGACGTGGACAGCGCCTTGGAACTGCTTATCGATAATCAGGTACGCGAGTTCGTGTTGGACGGTTGGATGTCGGTCAATGACGCCGAAAGTTACGTCATTTGTGCACTGCGTGGTTGTGGGTTGATTCAACTGCCACGCTTCCATGTGGAAGATGAACTAAAGAGCGGACGGCTCGTCGAAGTGTTGAGTGACTGGGAGAGCCCGCATCTTCCGCTCTCGGTGTTATATCCCCATCATCGACAGTTATCGCCGCGTGTGCGCGTCTTCGTGGATTGGCTGAGTAGGCTATACGAAGAAAAGTTCGGCCTTCATATAGACAACGCATAACGATGCGAGTGTACGGGCGTCTTGTAGGAGATACCCCAGCCCTTTGGGTTGCGCTGTCGCGCAAAGAGCAGGTGGCTAGGGCTGGTCTCGCTCCCGCCGTTATGCATTGTTCTATGAGAGCAGGCTTGCCCCGCGATGGGGAGCATGTTGCCATAGGTGGATGACGCACATTCATTTGAATGTGAGTTGTGTTGTTGATCAATGCTTTGGATTGCAATTCCGGAGGGAATATTCGCTCGATGGGGGCAGGCGTTAATGGGTGTTCTTTTTTTTGAACGCGTTTGTTACTATCGCCGCGCCATCAGTAAGGTGGCGAATTATAAATTAAAGGATTGAGTAATGAAAAAGCTGATCAAGGCCACTGTTGCCGTCGCTGTCGTTTCTGGCGTGGCTCTGCTCTCCGGTTGCACCGGCCAAGTCTACAACCAGCAGAAGAACTGCTCGTACGACTACCTGTTCCACCCTTCGGTTTCCATTTCCAAAGTTATTGGCGGTTGCGGCCCGATCGACAAACTGCCGCAGCAGCAGTAATTCTGGAACGCGCTGTTTTCGGCGTGATCAAAACCCCAGTCACTACATGGCTGGGGTTTTTTATTACCCGCGATTTCATGACCGCTGTAGGAGCGTACGTATTTCAGTGGGTTATCAACCGACGTGCTTGGCCATTTCAGCGGTGGCGCCCCACCCCTGTGCCTGATACACAGGCCTGCCGGCCTCGGTGGCATGCAGCACGGCGAAGTCGATGCCGCGTCGGGTGAACTCGGCCTCGGCCAGCTTCATCAGCGCTGACGCCAGGCCTCGGCGCCGGTAGTCCGGTTCGACGAACACGTTCAGCACATAGCCGCGCTGGTCGCGAGTCGGATGGGCCGGGTGCGGTGGCCAATCGATGCTCATCAGGCCGATGGCGGCGGCGACATGCTCGCCTTCTACCACGGCGAAGCCGTAGTAGCGGCCATCGCCCAGGCGCTGCGACAGCCAGGGGCGGAAGTGTTCGGTCATCTGGCGAAGTTGTTCGGGGTCGCCGGCGGCCTCCAGGAACATCCGTTCGCGGTGGCGGCAGATCACTTCCAGGTCATTGAGACCGAGGCGCCGGACCGTCAGGCCTGGGCAGTCGATATCGCCGGGGATTTCGTGCATGGCATGCCCTCCGTTGGGTGGGCTCGATGCTAGTGCAGCCAAGAGATGGGCGTTAGTTACAGATGGCCGTGAATTACGCCATACAGGCCCCAATGGCGAGGTCCCTGTAGGAGCGGGCTCGTCCCGCGATGGGCCGCATAGCGGCGCCATTGCCACTTAACCCATGCCATTTAGTAAGAAAGGTCGCGGGAATTTGTGAGAAAAATCGCTACAGCGCTCAAGATCCCTACACGGGCAGCCGATAGCGCAAGCGAGAGTCCCGCCATCGAGTCATGAGCGCGCGATAAAAAGAACAATCCATCCAAGGTCCGGAACATGAACCTGAAATTCCGCCACAAGGTCCTGCTCAGTGCCTGCGGCGTCGTGGTATTGGCGTTTGCCTTGTTCACCCTCTACAACGACTACCTGCAGCGCAACATCATCCGCCAGAACATCGAGTCTTCCGTGCAACAGGCTGGCGCCTTGACCGCCAGCAGCGTGCAGAACTGGATGAGCGGGCGCATCCTGATGCTTGAGAACCTCGCCCAGGACATCGCCCAGCAGGGCATCGGCGCTCATGTCGCCGGGCTGGTCGAGCAACCGTCCTACACGCAGAACTTCCTCTTCACCTACCTCGGCCAAGCCGATGGGGTATTCACCCAGCGGCCGTTCGTGGAGCTGCCCGAAGGTTTCGACCCGCGCAAGCGGCCCTGGTACGGCGAAGCGGCCAATGCCGGGCGTACCGTATTGACCCCGCCTTACCAGGGCACCGTCGGTGGCCTGATGATGAGCATCGTGACGCCGGTCAAGGCCAAGGCCAGCGGCGAGCTGTTGGGCGTGGCGGGCGCTGACCTGAGCCTGGATACCCTGGTGCGGTTGATCAACTCGGTGGACTTCGGCGGCATCGGCCACGCCTTCCTCGCCGACCGTAACGGCCAGGTGATCGTCAGCCCCGACAAGGACCAGGTGATGAAGAACCTCAAGGACATCTACCCCGAT
>NZ_JBLUPY010000047.1:0-32115 GCF_048068215.1 Pseudomonas sp. NY15372 | reverse complement strand
CGACGAGCCGATGATGCTGCGACAGCCTAGCTGGGCCGCCTGTTCGACGGCCTGGCGGGCCTCTTCCAGGGAGGTGTAGGCGGCCTGGTGAACCTGGACGGTGAAGAGCGCTGGAGCTCGGTGGCAAGAACCCGGCCGTGGTCATGAACGACTGCGAGAATCTGGACGAAGTCGCCCAGTTCGTCACGGCCGGTGCGTTCTGGAACATGGGCGAGAACTGCTCTGCATCCTCGCGCCTGATCGTGCACAAGGATGTGAAAGACGAACTGCTGGGCCTGATCGCCAAGCACCTGAAGGACTGGAAGCTGGGCGACCCGCTGGACCCGGATAACCGCCAGGGCGCGATGGTCAGCAAGTCGCACTTCGAGAAGGTGAAGTCTTACCTGGATTACGCCGCCGAGCACAAGCTCGACGTCGTACAAGGTGGTGAGACAGAAGACGGCGTGTTCGTGCAGCCGACCATCGTCGATGGCGTGGCGCGTGACAGCAAGCTGTTCATCGAGGAGATCTTCGGCCCGGTACTGAGCGTGACCACCTTCCAGACTATCGACGAAGCCATCGAGCTGGCCAACGATACGGTCTACGGCCTGGCTGCATCAGCCTATACCGGTAGCTTGCGCAATGCCCTGCGCCTATCCCGTGAAATCCGTGCGGGCGTGGTGACGGTCAACTGCTTCGGTGAAGGCGATGCCTCGACGCCGTTCGGTGGTTACAAGGAGTCTGGCTTCGGAGGCCGTGACAAGTCCATCTGGGCCCATGATCAGTACACGGAGCTCAAGACCATCTGGATCAACGCGTCGTGACCTGAGCGATACCGGTGCTGTTCTGACGGCGTTCGGCACCCTCCATGGCTCCCGCCTCCACGCAGGCGGGAGCCTTATACATTGAGTCCGTTCGCTACTATCCGGTGCGTGTCGCGAACAACACAATATGGCTTCGGATCGCCGACTGCAATCAAGCTTCAGCGCCACATTGTTGTCGATATTCTTCAATGATCAGGTGCAGAGAAATATGCTTTCTGATGTTGTGCTTGTCTCGCCGTCAGTTACCGCTTACGCCCTGTGCTGTGTTTTCGTGGCTGCGGTTGCGCGGGGTTTTTCCGGTTTCGGCTTTACCCTTCTGGCCATCATGTCACTTTCGTTCGTGTTGCCCTTATCGACGATTGTGCCGGCCATGTTTGTTCTGGAAATTGCTGCCGGTGTGAAGCTTTTGCCCTCCCTCTGGGGACAAGTGCATTGGCGATCCATTCGAATACTGGTCAGCAGTTCGATCATGGCAACGCCGGTGGGCGCGTATCTGCTTGTCAGCCTGCCTGCCGAGTATGTCAAGTTTGTGCTCGCCATCCTGATAATGGCGTGCTGTCTGGTCATGATCACTGGATATAAACTAAAGAGGATGCCCTCGGCCACGCAGACCGCTGCAACAGGTGCAGGGGCAGGGGTGCTCAATGGTTCGCTGGGCCTGGGTGGTCCGCCCGTCATCGTCTTTTTCCTTGGGTCTCCGCTGGCCTTGGAAGCGGGGCGGGCGTCGATCGTTGCCGCGTTTCTGGCAATGGATGTGGCGGCGCTTCCCGCTTTCTGGGCGCTTGGCCTGTTCGGGCGCGAGTCGCTACATCTCGGATTGATGAGCTTGCCGGTGTTGGTAGCGGGCGTGTGGTTGGGTGCGAGGATTGCCCAGCATGTAGAAGAAGCGGTAGCTAGAAAGGTCATTCTCGTACTACTGATGCTGCTTGCCTTGGGTAGCTTTGTTTAACGGCCCGGTACCGCAGGCGACTCAGCGAGTCGCCTTGGCGGCCTCCAAGACAGGTACTGGCTAGCCTTAATTGCCTTTAGCCAGCCACGCGTTGAAGCGCACTTCCAGATCTTCGCCGTGATCGACCCAGAATTCATTGTTGAACGCCAGCGACTGCTTGATATTGGCGGGGAAGGTATTGAGCCGTGGAGCCACACTGGCATCCAGCAGCCCTGCAGCCTGTAAATTCACTGCCCCATAACCTAGCTTTTCTGCGTGGAGCTTTTGAGCCTGTGGCTGCAAGGTCGAGACGATGAACGTTTGCGCAAGCGCCTTGTGCTTGCTGCCCTTGGGAATGGCCCAATAATCGATCGCGTGGATGCTGCCTCCCCAAACGGGTTTGATCGGCGCTCCAGACGCCTGGGCGGCGAAGATTCGGCCATTGAATGCGGTGGTCATCACAACGTCTCCTGCGGCCAGGTACTGCATCGGTTGAGCGCCGGCTTCCCACCACTGGATAGCAGGTTTGATCTTGTCCAGCTTCGCAAACGCGCGGTCAACTCCCTCTGATGTAGCCAGCACTTCATAGACGTTCTCGCGAGGAACGCCGTCGGCAATCAACGCCGCTTCCAATGTGAACTTGGCACCGCGTTGTAGCGCGCGCTTGCCCGGGAATTTCTCTAAATCCCAGAAATCAGCCCAGCCCTGCGGAGCTTCTTTGAGCGCATTGGCGTTGTAGGACAAAGTCATCGACCATACCAGTAACCCCGCTCCGCATTCAGACAGGGTTTCAGGCACAAACGCCTGCGCATCGCCAAACTGGTTCTGATCAAGTGGTTCAAACAGCCCCTCGTCACACCCTCTGACCAACTTGTCTGACTCGACTTGTACAACGTCCCAGCTCACACTTTTGGTGTCCACCATGGCCTTGATGCGGGCCATTTCACCGTTGTACTCACCCGCGATGATTTTCGCTTGGTGAGCTGTTTCGAAAGGTTTGTAGAAAATTTCAGTTTGTACATCTTTGCTGACGCCTCCATAAGAAATAACGGTCATTTCCTCGGCGCTGACTGGAGCGCACATCGCGAGCGCCAGGGTGAGAGAGGCCAAATGCTTATCCATACGCGTTCTTCCTTGTTTTCATTGTGAATGCGGTAGTTGGGGCAGGGCAGCTCCATTTTTCGTGATGGCTGGATGCGGTTCTATAACGTGCAGGACGCTTTATTGAACCGCTCGGCTGAGTGGCAACTTGAATGTCGCTTGCCATGCACGAGCGCAGAGAGTCACCTTGGATCGAGGCAATGAGCACGCGTTGAGAGGCCGGTTGAATGGCTTGTGAAAAGTTATAATATAACGTAAATTTGCGCTCTTTTTCTGGTGGAGCTTCAGGGCTCCGGCCGTTATACGACTGACCGAGGAGGTTCTGGTGGAGGACAGGTTTATCAGACCGGAAGTAGCGTGCTGACTTCCGTGGATGTACTCGGGGCTGACAAAATCGAGGACCAGACGGTTATGAACAGCTGGGAGCTGCTTGGGCAGATGCCAGGCATCCAAATAACGGAGACTCGCCAAGGCGGTGAGTCGGGCAAAGTCAGCTTCCGGGCATTCAATGGTGAAGGTTATATCAACGGGATCAAGACATTGATCGACGGCGTTCCCAGTAACGTCAATAGCGGGAACCAGCGTTTCATCGACATGGTCTTCCCCCTTGATCTTGAGTACATCGAGATGGTTCGAGGGACAAACGACCCGCGTTATGGACTGCATAACATCGCCGGCAACGTCAACATGGTTACCCGGCAGGGGGGCAATTACGTCGACAGCCGCTTGACCTATGGCAGCTTCAATACTCAAGAGCTTCAGCTGGCGACTGGGCTGGAGTCAGGTAATTTTGCGCAGAACTATTTCCTGACCAGTCAAACCTCGGATGGCTATCGAGATCACGACACATCTGAAAAATACTCGCTGAGCGGCAAATGGTTCTACACCGACGATGATGCGGGGCCATAGACGACTTTGATGATTTGCTCGGCTTCTTTCGGGCGCCCTTTGCTCAAAAGCCAGCGCGGCGATTCGGGTGAGCTTATGCGAACCCAGATCAACGCCAGGCCGAAGACAGCGCCACTTGCCAATACCAGGCGCCAGGCATCAGCACCCCCTATGCTTACAATCAGCTCACCAAGCCCATAGGCCACGGCGGCGCTCGCAAACCAGATGATCATGAACCAGGCGAGGCGTGGACCTCGATATTTTTTGGGCATGAACTCGACGAGCATTGCAGTGGCGACCGGATACTCGATGCCTACCGCTATTCCCAATATCAGCCTCAGAACAAATAAGGTGAGGGGGTCGCTGACCCAATATTGAGCCAGTGACGCGACTACAAATAGTATCGGGCCAATAAAGTAGACCCGTTTACGGCCCAGGCGCTGAGTCAGGGAGCCGCCGAGAAAACCGCCAAAGAAAATGCCTATCAGGGCGGATGCCGCGATCATTCCCTCCCAGAAGCTGCTGAGATTGAGTGCGGCAGAGGTGGGCATCAATGCGATGCCGATGATGCTGAGTATGTAACCGTCGACGAAGGAGCCGCCAGCGGAGCGCAAGGTGAGTAGCCGATGAAATCGGGTGAGTGCAACATCTTCGATCGAACGAGTTGGACGAGTCATGGGGTCTCCAAGTCCGGCTGATCTTTTATTTCTTGTTGGCGGCATGACACTGTAAAGAAACATGCGGCACATGATCAGCTTACGAATTAGCCATGGCGCGGCTTGTCAGGCCACAGGCGTTAGAAGGACGGTTGATTTGAACCTTTGATGAAGGGTTTCGAAAAAACGGGCGCTAAGCGCCCGCGTCCCAAGAAGGACTAGTTACCACAAGAGTTCAGGTGACTGGATGGATCGTTTCTCCTCAGACAGCCGCGCTACGCTCGCGCAGGTTTATATTCAGGATGCGATCGTTTTCGCTGTAATCCACCGGGCAGTCGATCACGTGCACACCGGGGTTGGAAACACAGTGGTCCAGCAGGGGCAGCAAGGCATCCGCGCTTTCGACCCGATAGCCATTGGCACCGTACGCTTCGGCATACTTCACGAAATCCGGGTTACCATAGTCCAGGCCGAAATCAGTGAAGCCCATGTTGGCCTGCTTCCAGCGGATCATGCCGTAACCGTCGTCACGCAGGATCACCACGGTGATGTGCATGCCCAGACGCACTGCGGTTTCCAGCTCCTGACTGTTCATCATGAAGCCGCCGTCGCCGCACACCGAAATCACCGGTCGATCCGGGTGCACCAGGTGCGCCGCCATCGCCGATGGCAGGCCGGCGCCCATGGTCGCCAGGGCGTTGTCCAGCAGCACGGTGTTCGGCTTGTGCGCCTTATAGTTGCGGGCGAACCAGATCTTGTAGATGCCGTTGTCCAGGGCCACGATGCCCTCGGACGGCAGCACGCGGCGGATGTCGGCGACCACGCGCTGCGGGTAGACCGGGAAACGGTCGTCGTCGGCGCCTTCGGCGATCTGCGCTTCGTTGGCCTCGCGGATGGCCAGCAGGCGGGTGAAATCCCAGTGCGAGGTGTCGTTCAGCGCTTCGCCAATCTGCCAAACGGCGTTGGCGATGTCGCCGATCACTTCGACCTGCGGGAAGTACACGGCATCGACTTCGGCTGAGCGGAAGCTGATGTGGATGACTTCGGTGCCGCCACGGACCATGAAGAACGGCGGCTTCTCGATCACGTCGTGGCCGATGTTGATGATCAGGTCGGCTGCTTCAATCGCACGATGTACAAAATCGCCGGACGACAGCGCAGCGTTACCCAGGAAGCGCGGGTGGCGCTCGTCGACCACGCCTTTACCCATCTGAGTGGTGATGAATGGGATGCCGGTCTTGTCGATGAGCTGCTTGAGAACCTTGGCGGTCATCTTGCGGTTGGCCCCGGCACCGATCACCAGGATTGGGCTGCGAGCGGCCTGCAGTTTCGCCACGGCAGCTTCGATGGCCTTGTGCTCTGCCAGTGGACGGCGGTGCAGGCTTGGCGAAATGGGTAGTGAGTCGGTTTGCTCGGCAGCGATGTCTTCTGGCAACTCCAGGTGCACGGCGCCCGGCTTCTCTTCTTCAGCCAGGCGGAACGCTTCGCGCATGCGGGCCGGGATATTGTCGGCTGAAGCGAACTGGTGGGTGTACTTCGTGATGGGGTCCATCATGCCGCACACGTCAATGATCTGGAAACGGCCTTGCTTGGACTTCTTGATCGGTTTCTGACCGGTGATCATCATCATCGGCATGCCGCCCAGGTAGGCGTAGGCGCTGGCGGTGACCAAGTTGGTGGCACCTGGACCGAGGGTCGACAGGCTGACGCCGGTCTTGCCGGTCAGGCGACCGTAGGTGGCAGCCATGAAACCTGCAGACTGCTCGTGACGGGTCAGTACCAGCTTGATCTTCGACTTGCGCAGGGACTCCAGCAGGTCGAGATTCTCCTCACCGGGAATGCCGAATACATACTCGACACCTTCGTTTTCCAGGCATTGCACAACGACATCGGCGGCCTTGGCCATCTTGCTAACTACCTCAAAGTCATAATTGTTCGTGCAGCAGGTTTCACGAGACCGACTCGAGGGTCGATCTCGCGAATGAGCAGCTTGCGCTTGAACGGGGACGTCAGGCCAATTGGTACGTGGTCTTGACGCGGGTGAAGAACTGCCGGGCGTGCGTGCCTTGCTCGCGAGAGCCCAGGCTTGATGCACCGTTACCACCGAACGGTACGTGATAATCCACTCCAGCGGTCGGCAGGTTGACCATTACCATGCCCGCCGTGCTGTTTCGCTTGAAATGTTCGGCATGGCGCAGCGAGGTGGTGACGATTCCCGCCGAAAGACCGAAGGCGGTGTCCTCGGCAGCGACAAAGGCTTCTTCGTAATCTCGCACCTTCAGCACGCTCAGTACTGGCCCGAAGATCTCCTCGCGATAGATGCGCATATCCGGAGTCACCTCGGTGAACAGTGCCGGTGTGAAGAGATAGGCGCCTGCCTGGTTTTCGATGCGCTCACCGCCACATACCAACCTGGCACCTTGTTCACGTCCGCTAGCTACGTAGGACAGGTTCTGCTCCAACTGTCGACCGTCAACCACAGGGCCGATATCGGTGGAGGCTTGCAGTGCGTCGCCTACTTTCAGCGCTTGAGTGCGCTCGGCCAAGCGCGCCACGAAGGCGTCATGAATGCCCTCAGTGACGATAACGCGAGAACTTGCAGTGCAACGCTGACCAGTGCTGAAGAACGAGCCATTGAGCGCTACGTCCACCGCCTGCTCCAGGTCGGCATCGTCCAGCACGATCAGTGGGTTCTTGCCGCCCATCTCCAGTTGCACCTTCTTCATGCCTTCAGCAGCCAGTTTGGCGATCTGACGACCCGTATTTTCCGACCCGGTAAAGCTGATGCCGTCTACCTCTGGCGAGCGAATGAGGGTATCGCCCACGCTGCGACCCGGGCCGATAAGCATGTTGAACACGCCGGCAGGCAAGCCAGAGCGGCTGATGATTTCGGCCAAGGCCCAGGCTGAGGATGGAACCAGTTCAGCGGGCTTGAATACTACGCAGTTGCCGAAACACAGTGCTGGCGCGATCTTCCAGGCGGGGATGGCAATCGGGAAGTTCCACGGCGCAATGATGCCAATGACACCCAGCGGTTGAGTGAATACGTCAATACCAACGTCTTGGCGCACTGATTGATATTTCTCACCCTCGGCACGCAGCGCCTCCTGGGCATAGAACTTGAACGAACGCCCGGCGCGGTCGACCTCACCCAGCGCTTCGCGAACGATCTTGCCTTCCTCGCGGGCGAGGAGGGTGGCTAGCTCTTCACGGCGTGCGAGGATTTCGGTACCGATAAAGTCCAACGCATCGGCACGCTGTTGCGGGTTGCTGCGTGCCCATGCCGGCTGAGCGCGGCGCGCGGCTGCGATTGCCTGCTCTGTGAGAAACCGGTCAGCACGCATAAAGCATTCGATCACTTCACCTGGGTTGGATGGATTGCGGTTTTCGAGGATATCGGTGCCGTTTTCCAGGGCAACGAAAGCGCCGTCGACGAAGCTGCTTTTGGTGGCGATGGTCATGCGGTGCGAGTCCTTTTCAGAGTATTGTGGCGGGCAACGAAATCGGTGATGTTGTCGACGGCGCGATCCATCAATTGCTGCATGGCATCCTCACTGCTCCAGGCGATGTGCGGGTTGAGGATGAAGTCGTCGCGATCAATAAGCTGGAACAGCGGGTTGCTTGGGTGCAGCGGTTCAACCTCAACCACGTCGAGTGCTACACCACCCAGGCGACCATGTTGCAAGGCGTCAATCAGCGCTGCCTCGTTGACGATGCCGCCGCGGCCGGTGTTGATGATCACCGCGTCGCTTTTCATGAGCGCAAGCTTCTTGGCATCGATCATGTTGTAGGTTTCTGGCGTCAAGGGCGCGTTGATCGACAGGACATCGCAACTCTTGAGCAGGCTGTCCAGCGGGCGGTTGTCCGGCCCCGGGCGTTTACCACCACGGTCTTCGAACAAAACTTCCATACCGAATGAGCGAGCTAGAGCAGCCAGGCGGATAGCGATCGGGCCGCTGCCGATGATCGCCATCTGCTTGCCTCGCACATCACGGATGCGGTGATCGAAGTAGATATTCTTGTACTCGGCCTGCCCGGCATGCACCTTACGCATCAGGCGGCTGAAGGCGGCCGGGCGACGGAACAGCTCAAGCATCATTGCCATACTGTGTTCGGCGACGGTGTTCGCGGCATAGCCAGGTACGCTGGATACCTCGATACCGTGTGCATCGCAGTAATCGACGTCGACGATGTCGCGGCCGGTGAGTGCCAGGGAAATCATCTTCAGTTTTGGTAACTGACGCAGGTGCTCTTCACGCAGCGGCACGCTGCACGTCAGCGCTATGGTGGCGTCCTTCAGGTGCTCAAGCACTTGGTCGGGATGGGTATAGGCAAACTGCTGCCAGCTATGCTCGCAGTCAGGGCGCTTGAGTTGCGTCGACGCGGCAAGGCCGTCGTCGTCGAGGAAAACAATATGCTCACTCATGATCCTGATCCTGATACTTATTTCTTCTGG
This sequence comes from Pseudomonas sp. NY15372, assembly GCF_048068215.1. NCBI lineage: Bacteria > Pseudomonadati > Pseudomonadota > Gammaproteobacteria > Pseudomonadales > Pseudomonadaceae > Pseudomonas > Pseudomonas sp. NY15372. The sequence goes on along the minus strand of NZ_JBLUPY010000047.1, from coordinate 23,283 downwards.
GCAGGGACATAGCCGGCGGGAGCCATCGAAACCAGCTGACGGGTGATGAAACCCGCGTCCTGGTCGTGATCCTCAAGGGATTCTTTGCGCACCAGTGCATCACGCACCATATGCGCGCCGAAGAAGCGGAAGGGCTCTGGCGGCAGCAACTTCATTTTCTGATTGACCAGGCCACAGTTGGCCCACTCATCATTGGCGTGAGTGGCCAACGACTTGATGATACGGCTGGCAAAGACTGTGGTGGCCACGCCGTTGCCCGAGAAGCCGATGCCGTAGCTGACGGTCTGGTAATGGTCGAGGTAGCCGAAGTTCGGTAGGCCTTTCATGGCGCGGTCGATCGGGCCGGTCCAGCTGCTGACCACCGGCACGTCCTGCAATTGCGGGTACAGGCGGCGCAGCTCGGCAGCGACCTTGTCGGCGGCTGGTGATGGCTTTTCGTAAAGGTTGCCGATGCGACCGGCGTAGGCGAACTGGCCCAGTGGCTTGCCGAACACCACGCGACCATCCGGGGTGTTGCGCCAGTAGTTGAGCACGGTGCGTGAGTCGGTCATGCACTCTCCGCCGCTGAAGCCGATGGCATCGAGCTTGGCTTTGACCGGCGCGGTAGCCACCATGTCGCTGGACATGATCGCAATCATGCGACGCAGCTCTGGGAACTGTGCGCCCCAAGCGTTAAGTGCGAGCACTACGTGATTTGCTTTCACCCGACCCATGGCTGTGTGCACCACCGGGTTCTTGCCACGTTCCAGGTGAGTGAACGGAGATTTCTCGAAGATCTTCACCCCGAGCTTCAGGGCTACCCGGCGAAGACCGCGAGCCAGCATTGCGGGCTGAACAGTGGCGGCGTTAGGGTCGTAGATACCACCTAGAACCAACGGCGAGCCCACGCGACCGCGAATGGTCTCTCGATCCAGCTCCTGGAATGGATTGACATCGAGCTTCTGCAGGCCGTCGGTCAGCACCTTCCAGGAGCCCATCTGCCGCTGGTTAGTGGCAGTCCACAACCAACCGTCTTTACGGTACTGGGCATCGATACCGTGCTCCTGGCAGAAACTGCCAATTTCATCGATGGCCGACTCAGCCGCTTCGCAGATGCGCCGCGCTTCGACGTCACCGCAGATGGTGCGTACCGACAGATATTTGCCCCACCAGTTCGTGGCGATACCACCGTTACGTCCACTGGCACCGGACCCGCAACGGTCGCGCTCGACGATAACGATGGTTTTTTCCGGGTGCGCCTGCTTCAGACGGATGGCCGACCACAGACCAAGGAAGCCGCCGCCGACGATGCAGACATCCGCTTGAATCGTATCCTGCAGAGCAGGGGCCAGATCGCTGTCCAGGTCGAGTGCCTGGGCATACCAGAATCCACGGTACATAGTGAGTGCCTTTGAGCATGTTGGTTTTTGTCAACATGATGCTCAGTAAACGGCTGCCTAGATATTACGCTCATGACAATTGATCGTACGCTTGCGCTGATTCGTGCCGGATGTCCTAAACTTCCTATTAGCTGAGATCGATATGATATGTAGGACCGCAGGGGTGCTTTAGAATTGAGCAGTCCAACACGCCGAGGTGATTCGCAGTGGTCCGGGGATCCGAAGAACAAAGCAGCGTTCCTGCCTCCATCAAGCCAGAGTTGAGGGTCGGCTTTGTCTTGATGAATCACTTCACCTTGGTACCCGTTGCCGGGCTGGTGGATTCCTTGCGCTTCGCGGCGGACAAGTCCTTCCGTAGCCAGCAGGTGTTTTGTCAGTGGGACTGGATGACGCTGAATGACCAGCCCATTGTGGCCAGTTGCGGCATGCCTATCTCACCGACCAAGCCCCTGAACCTCTGGGCCCAGTATGATTACATCGTGATTGCCGGGGGGCTGCTCGGAGAGACGCGCAACCCGCCGGACTGGCTGCTCGACGCGCTACGGGATGTGCATGCTGCCAATATTCCGATCATCGCACTGTGCTCCGGTTCTTTCGTGCTGGGCAAGGCGGGGCTGCTGGATGGCAGGCGCTGTGCGCTGCATTTCACCCTGCGAGAAGAATTCAAGGAGCGCTTCCCGCTGTCCACTGCGGTGATCGACAAGAACTATGTCGATGATCGGGGGATCATCACCTGTCCCGGTGGCACCGCCATTGACCTGGCAGCCAGCCTGATACGCCGCCACTGCGGAGCCGTTCGGGCACAGAAGGGCCTGGAGTACCTATTGGTCGAGGAGCGAAACGAAGAGGAGGCGACGGGACCAGAAGGGGGGGTCTATCAAAACGACCGCGTGCAACGAGCCATCGCTTTCATGCGCGAGAATCTGGGGTCAGCCCTTACGATCCAGGCGGTTGCGAGTGCTGTCGGTACGCATCCTCGACAGTTGCATCGTGAGTTCGTAGCCAATACGCAAGAACCTCCTGCCAACTATTGGCGCAAGCTGCGTCTGGATCACGCCAGGCGCTTGCTGGTCAATACCAGTCAGAACATCACGACCATTGCGTTGGCCTGCGGTTTCTCGGACGCTTCCCATTTCATACTCTGGTTCCGCAAGCAGTACGGCGAAACGCCCTACAGCTTTCGCAAGCGTCGGCACGAGGTGGAGCGCTTTGAATGGAGCAATGAACGGGTCGGGCTGGATCCTGAGTTGTAAGTTCAGCGCAAAAAAACGCCGCAGTTTGTGGCTGCGGCGATTTCCGAGCGAACAGGCCGGTGTTACGGCATCTCGCCGAAAGCCTGGATCTCGATGAGGTATTCAGGCGCGGCCAGTTGCGCGCCTACACACGCACGTACCGGCGGCTCGTCGCCGACCCAGGCGTCGTAGACCGTATTCATGGCGGCGAAGTCGTCCATGTTGGCCAGCCAGATCTGAATGCGCGAGATGTTTTTCTTGCAAGCGCCTACTTCTGAAAGCCAGCGCTCGAGCTGGGCCAGCACGCATTGCGTTTGCTCGCTGATACTGCCTTGGGGCGCTTCGGCGACGATGCCTGAAGTTTCAATGCGTCCATTTATGAGCACCATCTGGCTGGCACGAGCGCCAGGCTTGATCCTTTCGATCATGAATCCTCCTTAGAACAGCACGTAGGTTTTGCGCAGTGGTTCGCGAATGTCCCAGACGCCTTCACAGTTCTCCGGGAACAGCACGGCATCACCCGCGTGCAGCTCGACAGGCTCGCCGCCGTCTGGGGTAAACGTGCACCAGCCGCTAACGATGTGGCTGAATTCGCGGTTCTTCAAATGGCGGCGGAAAACACCGACGCTGCTCTCCCAGACGCCGATACTGGCCCCGACCGCTTCATCGGTCTGTGCCTGGCCGGTGGCGGCGACGGCGACGATTTCGCCGATTGGCAGCTTGGCTGGGGAGGTTTCACCCAGCGCCGATTCAACAGCGTTTCGTACAACGGTAAGAACTTGGGTCATCAGGTGCTCCTTGGTGTCTCGGTGGATCAGGATAATTAGTAGCTGCCTGCTTTGGCGGCGGTCAGTGAAGAAGCCTGTTGCAGATCGAGCTTGCTCGTCTCAGGGGCCAGCCACCAGGAGATGAGCGCGCCGAACAGCGAAATGACAGCCGCTGCGAACATGGTGTTGGCAATGCCCAGCGACGCGAGAGAAATTGGCACCAGGTACGTTCCAACTGCGGCACCAATTCGTGATAGCGACGTTGCAAGCCCCACGGCAGACGCGCGGATCTCGGTCGGGAAGAGTTCATTGGGGTATACATATTCCAGTACCTGAGCCCCGCCGATCATGACCGCGTACCCGCCAAACAGGATAAGCACCAAGGTAGGAGAGGCATCTGGGAACATGCCCAGCAGCAGCAGGGACAAGCCTGACCATAGGAAGCTGTGGATCAGCATCTTGCGCCGACCCATGCGGTTGATCAGCTTGGTTGCCAGTAGGCAGCCCAAGGTAAACAGGAACGTAATGGCAATGGAGCCGTAGCTGGCCCAGTCACCTGTGAGTTTCAATGCTTGCAGAACTTTGGGGGCAAACGCATAGATGGCGAACAGGGGGACAATGGCGCAGGTCCAGAACAGGGTGATGAATGCCATGCGCTTGCCGTAGCCGGAGTGGAACAGCGACCACACGGAAGTTGGCTTTTCGCTTACGGCTTCTGGCAGATCACTAATGGAATATGAGGACCCGTATACCTTCTTGATCACCGCATCTGCTTCAGCCACGCGCCCTTTGTTCAACAACCAGCGTGGTGACTCCGGAGTACCGGAGCGAGCGATCAGGAACAGTGCGCCTGGTACCACCGCACTTGCCAAGACCCAGCGCCAACCATCATCACCCATGACACGGAGCAAGAGTTCACCCACCAGATAGGCGACTGCGGCGCCTGCGAACCACATAAGCACCATTGCAGCCAGCAAGGGGCCACGATGCTTGCGGGGCAAGAACTCGGCCAACAGGGATGTGGCGATCGGGTAGTCAGCGCCGACAGCGATACCGATTAGCAAGCGCCAGGCAAACAGCGCCCACGCAGACTCGACCCAGAACTGCGCGACCGAAAGGCCTACGATGGCGATCAAATCAACAAGATACAGAATCTTTCGACCGTACTTGTCAGTGAACCATCCACCCAAGAAGCCACCTAGAAAGACACCAATCAAGGCGGACGCTGCAATCAGGCCTTCCCAAAAGGCAGTAAGGGAGAGGGCGCCTGAAATCTGCACCATGGCAACGCCGATAATGCTTAATACATAGCCGTCAAGAAACGGACCACCCGATGAATACACCGCCAGTTTGCGGTGAAATGCATTTAGCGGAGCATCCTCAACAGAGCGTTTTGAAACTGACATTTACCACCTCTTGTTTTTATTGCGCGCACAGTCACCGGCCGCGATGGCGGGTTAACTATGCGGGTTATAGCGAGCGGGGGAGGCGCCTTGCCCAATCGGTGACTTGCGCACCTTGGCATCCTGCCGTGCGTCACTATGGCATCGATTGCTAACAGGCCATATAACGCACAGGACAAGTCATAACAGTAATCGGGCTTTTCGATGCGTTACCGCGGAGGTCGAGTTCGAGTCAGAAGTGCGTCCAATACAACTTCACAGGCAGCCCCCCAATTGGCACTTACCGGTTGATGCATCAACACGGCCAGCCCTTCTGCAGAAAACGTCCCCGGAGTGGCGATCGCCCAGCCCAGCGACTGGAGGCTCTTGCCGGGATTGGATTCCGCAGAACCTACACAATCTTTGATATTGCCAAGCACCAGGGCGCGAGCCTCATCAGCGGGCAAACCTTTTTCGCTCAACCATTGCTCCAGATCGTGCAGCAAGAAGTAAAACCAGCTGTTCATGCACGCCGCGACAGTTGCAAGTTCGAAAGAATCTTCATCTTTCAGAATCACCAGCTGGCCCAACGTTTCGAGTACGTTCGCTGTCGCCGCATCAGGCGGGCAGATGACAACCGTCGAGTGGTTGAGCTTGGCTGCGCATGAGAGCATTGCCCGCACGCAGTCGGCTTGCGGGAAGTCGGTGCGCAGCTGCTTCAGGCTTATTCCTGCCGCAAGCGAGATCAGCTTTTGCCCGGGCTTCAGATGGACTTCTTTTGCCACGCTCCCGATATGTTCTGGCCGGACGCCGAGCAGCACGATTTCGCTGCAGTCAACGACCGCCTGATTGTCTTGCAGAACCTGGCACGCGCAATCTGCAGCCAGAGACTGGGCGCGCTCCGTGTTTCGCGGAGACACCATGATCACGCCGGTAAACCCGCCTCTGCGCAATCCGCGAACGATGCTTTCAGTCAGTTCACCTACACCGATAATGCCCAGGCTCTGCATGTCGTCCCCTTTAGCTTTCCATTCCCGCGCGGTGCTGGCCCCAGCGCAGATTCAAGTTGACGCCAACGCTCAGAAACGGTTCGGGAGGGTTGCGATTCGGCCCTTCGGCACTCAACAGGAAATCAATCAGCTCATCGCGTTCGCCAGCGAGCCAGTTGGCCAGCAAGGTGCCGGTCACGGTGCCCCGGGTGATGCCCAGGCCGTTGCAACACAGTGCCCCATGTACATTGCGCGCCAGTGAGCCGAAGTGCGACATGTGATTGCGCGACAAGCACATGGAGCCACCCCAGGTGTACTCGAACGGCAGGCCTGAAAGCATCGGAAAACGTCGTTCGAACGAGTCCCTGTGCTGGCGCCCGGCACGATCCAGATAACGCTGGTGGGCCCGACCATCGGCATTGAAACTGAAGCTGTTGCGCACGAGCAGGCGTTGATCGGGGGTACGACGTAATGTGCTACCGAACGGATCTGCGGGGATCACGCCCCAGGTTTCCTTGCCGCCAAGTCGCTGCTGCTCCTCTGCCGTCAGAGGTCGGGTCATGCTCGCGTAGGTGAAGATAGGCAGCAGGCGTCCCGGCAGGAAGCCGAAGTGCGAAGCAAAGGCGTTGTTGGTGAGCAGCAACTGGTCGGCGACGATCTCGCCGGCGTCGTGCCTCAGCGTGACGCGGTCGCCCTGTTCGATAGAGGTGATGACCGTGCCCTCGTAGAGGGTAACGTTGGCCGGCAGCGTCTCTGCGAGCCCTTTGGCCAGTGCCGCTGGCTGTAGCAGTTTGGTACCGGGGGTATACAACGCCTTTTTGTAGAACGACGTACCCAGATGATCGGGAAGATCTTGTGCGTCGATCATTTCATAGGGTTGGTCAAGCTTTTCGAGGCCACTGCGATATGCCTCCAGCACCGCAAGCCCCTTGGCTTCCACGGCAGCTTGATACTTGCCATCCGGTCTTATCTGGCAGTCGATGCCGTGCTCTTTGATCAATCGTTCAAGGATGCCCTGCGCCCGCAGATTGAGCTTCAGATTCATACGGGCAGTCGGCAGCGGGCCGATATAGTCCGCAGCACCAATGTCATGAGGCAGGTCGATGGCGAAGCCGGAATTGCGCCCGGACGCGCCAAAGCCCACGACTTGGGCCTCGATCAGAATGATTTCGTCTGCTGGATAGTGGAAGGCGAGTTGGCGTGCAGCCGCGAGGCCGGTGAAGCCTGCGCCCAATACAACCCAGCGTGCCGAGCTGCGGCCCTTGTGACCAGGTTTTGGAGTGCGGGCCGGGCTCAGGTGGAACCAGCCACAGCCGTTGTCATCCGCAGGGGTGGAAGTGTTTCGGTACATGCGAATCTACTTTTAGGTGTTGTTTGAACCACTATCGCACCCATCGCCGCGTGAAAATATAACGGCCGGGACGACTCATGGAAGGTTCTGGCTGCGTCGGCATTGCGCCCGGCTGCACCTTGAAAAACATACGCCGCGGTCCAATCGGATCCGCGGCGTGCGCTTTTTTTTCAATAGGACTGAAGGCTGGTATCAGGCCCAGATGTCGCCGATGGTGAAACCTTCGGTAAATGGGTCGTCATGATCCAGCACGAACGTGTTCAAACCATAAATCCAGCTTTTGCCGGTAATGGTCGGCACCACCGCCTTATAGCTGCCGATGGTGGTTTCGTCGATCAGGCGGCCGGTATAGATGTTGCCGACGATGCCCTGGTGCCGGAAGTCTTTGTTCAGCGGCAGCTCGCCTTTGGCGTGAAGCGTCGCCATCTTCGCGCTCGTGCCGGTTCCGCATGGGCAGCGATCGAGGGCACCTGTCCAGGTGGCCGGGTCATCCCAGGAGAAATCGCCCGAAGCCATGGTCACGACGTTCTTCCAATCGGCTTTAGGGTCATCGGTAGGCCCCGACAGTTGCGAGATAGTGATGCCGACACCTGGATAGTCGGGATGCGCTACCGGCAATTGCTCGATGGCCGCTTCCCTGATCATCGAAGAAATACGCGCGATCTCGCCACCGTGCTGGGGAATAAGCTCAAGACCCTTGAACTGGCGTACGTCGGCAATCACATAGAACATGCCACCCCAGCCGACATCGACCCTGACTTTGCCCAGGTGCGGCACGTCGATGACAGCGTCCAGGTGCGCTGCGAAGGCCGGCACGTTCTGGAAAGTAACGCCTTTGACCTTGCCGTCCTTGCACTCTGCTGTGATGCGAATCAGCCCAGCCGGGGCTTCGAGCACAAGTTCGGTCAAGGGCTCTTTCATGGGCAGCAAACCCATTTCCAGCAATACCGTTACGACAGAAATGGTATTGCCGCCAGACATGACCGGGTACTCGATCTGCTCCATGATCACGTAGCCCGCATCGGCTTCCGGATGGCAAGGCGGAACGATGATATTGCAGCAGTGCGCTGGGTAGCCACGAGGCTCACGCAACATCAGTTTGCGCAGCTGGTCGTCATTTTCCTCCAGCCACTTCATCTTTTCATACACAGTGTCGCCGGGTACATGAGGTACGCCGCCTGTAATCACCCGCATTGGAGTGCCGGCGTGAGTGTCTACCGCGTGAATCGTGCGCTTGAAAGACATGATGAGTATTCCTTGTTATTGGCTAACGCGTTCCGGGGAAGGACGACGGTTGGTCTCGATGACTGCGGGGGCGTCAATGACATCCTTGTTCGATAGCAGGCTGCGGCAAAGTGTGTAGGCGGTGAGCAGCATGTACACAGCGATTGGCAGGCCTACCACGATACTGGCCATTTGAATGGCCAGGAGCCCGCCCGCAATGATCAGGCTGCCCGCGATAGCACCTTCAAGTACGCACCACATGATCCGTATCCACTTGGGTGGGTGTAGCGACCCAGAGGAGTTCAACGTCGATATCACCTGCGTCCCGGCATCGGCAGCGGTGACGAAGTGCACGGCAAGCAGCAGGCATACAACCAGGCTCAGAATGCCGCCCACGGTTGGACCGTCCAGTCTTCCCAGGAAGGTGAACATGGCGGTGGTGGTTTCGCGACGGGTTTCTTCAAGGATCGGGCCGCCTTTGAACGCACCGGCTGCGGACTGCTCCGCTACTGGCAGGCTGGCGTAGGCATGGCGCGCCTGTTGTTCGTCTTTCAGGGCCGTGCCACCAAATACCGACATCCAGATAAGTGTGACAATGGTGGGCACCAGTAGCGCGCCGAAGACCAGCTCTCTGACGGTGCGGCCTCGCGAAATCTTGGCGATGAACAGCCCCACGAACGGCCCCCATGTCATCCACCATGGCCAGTAGAACGCGGTCCAGGTTTTCTGCCATTCGCTACCGGCTTGAGCGTCAGTCCAGAAACTCATGCCTACGATGTTCTGCAGATAATCACCGGTCGTTTCGAACAGCAGGTTCATGATGAAATTGGTTGGTCCCAATGCCAGCACCACTGCGACCAGCGCCAGAGAAATCCACATGTTCAAGGTGCAGAGGCGTTTCATCCCCTTGGACACACCCGCAATCAGCGATAGGGATGCGATGATCGTCACCACGACGATGATCGACAGCTTGAAGGTCAGGCTGACGGGGAACCCGAAGACGTGGTGGAGCCCCATGTTGATTTGCTCGACACCGAGGCCGAGTGCCTGGGAAACACCGAAAGCTGTGACGACAGCGCCCACGATATCGACCGTGTGACCAATCGGGCCGTAGATCCGGTTACCGATCAAGGGATAGAGAATCGAGCGCAGCGCCAAGGGTAGGCCTTCGCGGTAGGCAAAATACGCCAGACCCAGCCCAATGATGGTGAAGATCGACCACGGATGTAGGCCCCAGTGCAGCATGGTGATGCGCATCGCCATGCTGGCAGACGCATCAGTGAACCCTGGGGTGAACGGGTTGCTCGCATAGTGCAGGACAGGTTCGGCTACCGACCAGAAGATAAGGCCTACACCCATGCCGGCACTGAACAACATGGAGATCCATGCCGCGAAGCTGTATTCCGGTTTCTCGTCTGGGCGCCCGAGGCGCAGCGTGCCGTATCGGCTCATGGCCAACACCGCCAGCACCAGCAAAACGCCGCTTACCAGGGAGATATAGAACCATTTGAAGTTATCAAGGATGGCGTCCGAGGCGAGTTTGAAAACGCCCGTGGCTGATTCTCCATAGATACCGCAGAAAATGACGAACGCCATGACCAGGGCAAGTGACCAGACGGTCACGGTGGGATTCAGGCCTTTCAAAAGGCCTTGTTTTGCACGCATCGGCTATATCCTTTTTATTCTTGAAAGCTGCAAGTCAGCTCGGCATATCGATGATCGAAACGTAATGAAAAAAGCTGATGCGCGGCGCTCGCCGCGCACCAGCCAAAACCAGGATCTCCTGGAAGGTTGATGATCAGAGTTTCCAGAAAGGGGCGCCGCTGTTTGGCAGGACGGCATCCGGTCAGTGTCAGAGGTCGACAACCAGGTTGGATGTCGGTCGGCTGCAGCAAAGCAAGCGCAGGCCTTTATCAATTTCGCGTTGACGGATGCCACCGTTGTGGTGCATCTCCACAGTGCCTTCCAGAACGGCGGTCTTGCAGGTGCCACATACGCCCTGACTGCATGACGACGGCACCACTGCACCCGCCTTTTTCGCAGCAGCGAGTACGGTTTGGTCGGCGGTCATGGTGAATTCCTTGCCTGACCGTGCGAGGCGCACTGTGAAGGTGTCCGTCCCGGGTGCAGCTTCGACCGACGCTGTAGTTTCAGCGCCCACCACGACTTCGGCGTTGATATCGAAGCTTTCCTGATGGTAGTGGCTCATGTCGAAGCCGCCGGTTTGCAGCAGAGCCTTCACTGCGTCCATGTAGCCTTTCGGGCCGCAGGTGAATACTTCCCGCTCGAGGAAGTCTGGGACCAGCTGTCGGAGTTGCTCTACCGACAACCGGCCCGTTGGCCCCTGCCAGTCAGGTTCGTCCCCGTTGCTCTCGCAGAAGAAGAAAGTCTTCAGACGTGGCATGGATCGCTCGAGGCGCGACAACTCATCGCGGAAAATGATGTCTTTCGGGGTGCGGGCGCTGTGCACGAACACGATGTCCAGGTCGGCGTGCAAATCCGCAGCGGCGCGGGTCATGGCCATCACCGGCGTTACGCCCGAGCCCGCCGAGAGGTATAGCAACTTTCTGGCAGGCGCGGCTACGGGCGTGAAGATGCCGGCCGGGCCGGAAGCCATGAGCGCATCACCGGCACGCAGGTTGTCATGTAGCCAGTTGGAGACGATGCCACCCGGCACCCGCTTCACTGTGATGCTGAAGGTGAATGGGCGCGTCGGCGTCGACGAGAGGGTATAGCACCGGGAGATGCTTTCGCCGTTCACGACAGGTGACACCGTGAGGAACTGCCCTGGTTCGTATGCCAGCGCGTGGTAATCAGGGCAATGGAAGACAAATGTTTTGACATCGTGGGTTTCGTCCACGACGGTCAAGCATTCGATCCGTTTACTTTCACCGCTCGCCCACTGGACGCCAAACGTCGCCCAGTGGTCAGTGTCGGCAAAGCGCTGATCAGCTCGCAGGCTGGCAATATTCTCGATCATGCCCATCACCGTTAAATCCCGTGAGCCGCGAGGCGAGTGGAGTACCAGCGTGCAAACTGGTCAACATACGGCTCGGTGAATTGAGAGTAGGGCCCAGGTACGAATGCCGGATCTTGAGTGCCGCTGTGCGTGATCGCGACGAGGCTTGCGTCCTGTTGGGTCGTAGCGACCCAGACTTCGGTCAGGCGCTGGAGATCGTAATCGACGCCTTCGACCGCATCCTTGTGAACCAGCCATTTGGTGCGGACCAGGGTCTTGTCCGGCGACAGTGGGAAGATCCAGCTGATCATGGCGTGGTCGCTCATCACATGGGTCCAGGCGTTGTTGCCCCACATATGGGTGTCGCCCAGATCCTTGCGGGTGAGGTTGCCAAGCAGCTTGGTGCACGCCACCTTGGTGTCGAGGGTTTGCGATTCGCCGGAACCCGCGATGATCATGCGCTGAGTGCGGAATTGGGTAGGGGCATCGTCTGCCAGGTGTTCTACCGTGGCATAGAGCAGGCCGTCGCTTTCCCAGTTGGCTTCGATACCTGCTTTACGAATCTTATAGGCATCGTAGGAAGCCCGCTGCTCTTCGGTCATTTCCTCCAGGCTTACACCCAGGTCTTCCGACTGGTAGGAAACGATCAATTCAGGGTGAGTCCCTTCACAGTGATAGCATTCCCGGTTGTTCTCCATGACCAGTTTCCAGTTCCCGCTCTCGACATAGTCGAGTTCATAGGCAATCTTGGTATTGGTCAGGTCAAAGGGTTCGAAGCGTGGGCGCATGGTGTCCGCCAGGACCTTGATGTCCTCTGGCGGTGTATCGCTCAGGCAAACGAACACGTGGGTGCCAATCACTTCGCAGTTGACGGGAATCAGGCTTCGGCATGAAGGATCGAAATCGGTGCCCATGTGCTTGGCGTGCTTGAGGCTGCCGTCCAGGTCATAGGTCCACTGGTGGTAAGGGCAGACCAGCATGCCGACTGTGGATTTGCCGGCCTCTTTCAGACGTGCACCGCGGTGGCGGCAAACGTTGCGGAATGCACGGACCTGCTCGTCATCATCACGCACGACAAGGATCGACGCTTTGCCGATATCAACCGTGTAAACATCGCCAGGCTCAGCGACGTCAGCGGTAACGGCAACCAGAATCCAGTGCTTATGGAAGAAGACTTCAAGATCGTTTTCAAATACGTCCTGGCGACTGTAGAGTTCGCCAGGCATACCGAAACCAGGCTTGCGCGAGTCCAACAACTCACGATGCGTTTTGATAGGGGAAGTGCTCATTGTAATCCTCACGGGCTCTTATTTTTAGTTCGCCATGAACGCCAGTGAATTATTTGAGCACTCCCATATCTCGTCAACGCACCAATTCTTACGCTTGCATAACCCTAAGTTATTCAGTGACGATTTTCTTGGTAGGTGGCACCGCTTTACTCTGCAGCCACTGCACCACGGCGGTCACGTTCGCTGTTACGGGACGACCTTTTGGAACGATGAGGTAGTACGACTTCTTGGGCCTGACGACGAAAGGTTCAAGTTTGACCAGTTCACCGCTGTCAATCAGGTGATCGACCATCCTTCCCCACCCCAGTGCGATGCCGTAACCGTTGACTGCAGCTTGAATGGCATCGGTGTAAAGGCTGCAACGCAGGTTAATGGTCAGCTTCGAGTAGCTGGCGCCCAGCTCTTTGAACCAAGCCGGCCAAGTGATCCAGCCTTCCGATGTGGCTTCGGCGTCCAACAGCCCAGCGGTGGTCAGATCTTCAAGGGTTGACGGCATAGGGTTGCGAGCCAGCCAGGCCGGAGAGCACACCGGAAAAACTTCTTCTTCGAACAAAAGGATGGCTTCACCGTCATCCCAATGACCGTTGCCGAAACGGATGTCCATGTCGAAATCCGGCGCCTTGAGGTCCCCCAGAAACATCTGGGTCGACAGCCTGAGCCTGACGTGGGGCAGGGCGTCTACCAGCGTATTCAAGCGCGGCATTATCCGGAACTGGGACACGGGAGCGGTGGAAGACAGGACGATCTCCTCTTTTTCATTCCCTTCCAGAATCTGGTCGAACCCGCTGGCAATTTTCTGCAACGCCTCCGAAATAATGGCAAACAGGGTCTGTCCTGCTTCGGTCAGGTAGATGTTGCGATGCATGCGTTGAAATAACTGAGTACCGACATTTTCTTCCAGAAGCTTGATTTGCTTACTGACAGCGGCTTGGGAAACCCCCAGCTCTGCCGCGGCGAGCGTGAAGCTGTTGTGACGCGCGACGGCCTCGAACTGTAGCAGGGCGGTCATGGATGGGATGATGCGTCGGTAGCCTTTATGATTGTTATTCGTTTCGTGGTTTTTCATACGGGTTCCGAGCGAGGTGCTGAAGAGGAGCTTCGTCGAGAAGTAAAGCTAAGCAGGGCATAGCCTAGCGGTACAGCACGTCCGAATACGTCTAGGCTCAGTCATGTGCGCGGAACAGATTAAGACGCCATTCCGCGCGTCGCTACAAAAAAATCACTGGGGTTCCAAGTTATGCCTGGGTGAGTTGTAGTTATGCAAGCCGCTTTTCTTGTATGTTCTATCGCATCTGCCTGGACATTACATTTTTTGACTGAGGCATACAATGAGGCCCGCGCAGTCTGGCCTAAAGTGTGTTTAAGTCGAGATGAAAATGGATTGCAAGCTAAGTAATTGACTCACGGAAGTCCTGCGCATCAGTGCCCGTGCTCACCGAGCAGGTCACCTCGTCTAATTTATCGCTCGCACCTGCAGAGCGACCTGCCAGTTATGTGGCGACTCGTGTAACGAGTCGGCAAATTGGTCACAAATATAATAAAGAGGGTCGTATGAGTGAAGGCAACGAAATCCTTTCGGTAAAGAATATCTTCAAGGTATTCGGGCCGCGTCCTGAATCGGCCATGGATATGCTGAGAAAGGGCGCGCACAAAGATGAGATTTTCAAAAGCACAGGGCATGTGGTTGGTGTATTCGACGCCAGTTTTTCCGTCAAACGCGGTGAGATCTTCGTCATCATGGGGTTGTCCGGATCAGGCAAGTCCACCATGGTGCGGCTGTTCAACCGACTGATCGAGCCCACTTCCGGCAGTATCCATCTCAACGGCAAAGAAATCACCGGACTCTCTGATAAAGCGCTACTCGATGTTCGGCGGAAGGAAATGGGCATGGTGTTCCAGTCATTTGCCTTGATGCCGCACATGAGTGTGCTGGAAAACACCGCCTTCGGCCTGGAAATCGCCGGTGTGTCCGAAGCCGAGCGTCACAACCGTGCACGTGAAGCGCTTAGCCAGGTCGGCCTGGCCGGTCATGAGCATAGCTACCCGCATCAGTTGTCTGGCGGCATGCAGCAGCGCGTAGGCCTGGCCCGGGCGCTGGCCAACGACCCCGCCATCCTGCTCATGGACGAGGCCTTCTCCGCGCTCGACCCGCTGATCCGCAGCGAGATGCAGGGCGAACTGATTCGCCTGCAAGCCGAGCAGCAGCGCACCATCATCTTCATTTCCCACGATATCGAAGAAGCCATCCGCATCGGTCATCGCATCGCCATCATGGAAGGCGGCCGCGTGGTGCAGATCGGCACCCCGCAAGAGCTGATCAACCAGCCGGCCAACGACTACGTGCGCACCTTCTTCAAGAGCTTCGACAGCTCGCGGGTGCTCAAGGCCGGCGATGTGGCCAAGTTCGACCCCGCCGTGGTGTGCAAGGTCAACGGGAAAGCACCGAGCTTCCAGGCCGGTGTGCCATTCGGCTATCTGGTGGACGACCGCGGGCAATTGCTGGGCGTGGTCGACACCGATGGCAACGGCGCCACCACCAGTGATCGCTATAGCCTGCACGAGCAGCGCCCGGTGTACATCGACACGCCGTTGCACGAAGTGCTGGGTATTGCGGCCGACCTGCCGTACCCGGTGCCAGTACTCGACCGCCAGGGTGCCTTCAAGGGCACGCTGTCGAAGAACGAGCTACTGCAGACCCTGAGCCGCCATTAAAACAATAAAGAGGTAAGCCCTCATGTCCGAATTCAGCCTTCTCGACCCGTTCCAGGCGGCCACCATCCCGCTGGGCGACTGGGTTACCGCCACCCTGAACTTCCTCGTGCACAACTTCCGTGAGGTGTTCCGCGCCATCCGCTGGCCGATCGACCAGGTGCTCAATGGCATCGAGTTCACCCTGCAGAGCATCCCACCCACCATCGGCATCATCCTGTCGTCGTTGCTGGGCTGGCAGCTGGCCGGCAAGCGCATGGCGCTACTGTGCTTCATCACCCTGACCTTGCTCGGTCTGATCGGCGTGTGGTCGGAGTCGATGACCACCCTGGCGCTGGTGCTGACCTCGGTATTTTTCTGCGCGGTGATCGGTATTCCGCTGGGCATCGTCTGCGCCCGCAGCAACCGCCTGGAAAGCATCATCCGACCACTGCTCGACGCCATGCAGACCTTGCCGGCGTTCGTTTACCTGGTACCGGTGGTGATGCTGTTCGGTATTGGCAACGTGCCGGGGGTATTGGTGACCATCGTCTTCGCCCTGCCGCCGCTGGTGCGCCTGACCAACCTGGGGATCCGCCAGGTGCCGGAAGACAAGATCGAGGCTGCCCGCGCCTTTGGCTGCACGCCACGGCAAATGCTGACCCGCGTGCAACTGCCGCTGGCCACCTCGACCATCATGGCCGGCCTCAACCAGACCCTGATGCTGTCGTTGTCGATGGTGGTGATCGCCTCGATGATCTCGGTCGGCGGCCTGGGCCAGATGGTGTTGCGCGGCATCGGTCGCCTGGACATGGGCCTGGCCACGGTCGGTGGGGTTGGGCTGGTTCTGCTGGCGATTTTCCTCGACCGTCTGACTCAGGCCATGGGCGCCCGCACCAGTGCTGACCCGAGCCGGCGTTGGTACCACACCGGCCCTACTGGATTTGTCCTTCGCTTGTTCAACAAAAACCCGCCACGCGTTCGGCGTGAGACCGCCTGAGCTGCTCTGTTCTATCTGCCGCAGTCCATCCAATAATCCTAAAAAGGTACGCGAAGATGCTCGAGTCCAAATTTGCCCGTCAGTTCTTTCACGGCACCTGCGCCGTGGCATTGAGCTTGTTCTGCCTGGGGGCCAACGCTTCAGCGGATAAGCCAGGGGAGGGCGTGAAAATCACCCCAGCGTTTCCTTCCGTCGATGAAGAACGTTTCCGCGGAGAAGTTGCCCTGGCGGGTTTGCGCGAGCTTGGCTACAAAGTTCAACAGCCCAAGGAGACTGAGTACGCCACCATGGTGCTGGCAGTCGGTTATGGTGATGCCGACTTTACCGTGAACGCCTGGGATAAATTGCACGCTGCGTTCTACGAGAAAGCCGGTGGCGACGCCAATATGATCAAGGTTGGCAACATCCTGCCAGGAATCTTGCAGGGTTACCTGATTGACAAGAAAACAGCCGATCAATATGACATCAAGTACATCACCGACCTGAAAAAACCTGAAATCGCGAAGCTCTTCGATGCGGATGGCGACGGTAAAGCGGATATGACCGGCTGCAATCCCGGTTGGGGTTGCGAGCTTGTCATCGCCCATCAGATGAAGGCCTATGATCTGGAGAAAACGGTTCATGTCAATCAGGGCTCATACTTCGCCCTGATGGCGGACACGATCTCTCGCTTCAAGGAAGGTAAGCCGGTGCTCTACTACACCTGGGTTCCGCAATGGGTAGCAGGTGTGTTGGTGGAAGGGCGAGATGTCGTCTGGCTGCAGGTGCCCAAAACTGACCTGCCCGGCGGCGATAACACGGTCAACACCGTCTATGAGGGCAAGAACCTCGGCTTCGCGCTGGACAAGGTGCAGGCGTTGGTCAATCGCGATTTCGCCGAGAAAAACCCTGCAGCAGTCAAGTTTCTTTCCGTGATGCAGATCCCGGCTGCTGACGAAAGCGCGCAGAACCTGAAAATGCAGCAGGGGGAGAAATCCATGGCCGATATCCAGCGTCACACCAAAGAATGGATTGCCGCCCATCAACAGGAATTCGATGGCTGGTTGCAGGCGGCCCGCGCCGCTGCTGCCCAGGCAAGCAACTGACCGAACCCCTGCCCACACCGAACGGCACCAACCGCGTCGCCTGGGGACAATGAATCCAGGCGGTCGCGCAGCGGGTGCCAAGGTGAGATGACAAGAACATCAGGACAACCGTGAGCTATGGGAAGTACACCATTTTCCATTTCTGCCAATAGCCGACATATCGATCCTACCCGGCATCGTCCGGACGGCTCTTCAGCAAACAACGACCGTACTGAAATCGGCCCAACGCCATTGGCTTTCGCTGAATGGGCAGCATTATCGCTGGCGGTGCCCCATCTCCCGACGATGCGCGAGTATCGTCTGGGACGCCTGGTTCAGCAGCTCCAGGCCCGTGACGTTGCCGGCATTCTGTTGTTCGACCCGCTTAACATTCGCTACGCCACTGATACGACGAACATGCAGTTGTGGACCACTCACAACCCTGCCAGGGCCTGCTTTGTTTCTGCCGGTGGGCATGTGGTGTTGTGGGATTTCCATGGTTGTGATCACCTCTCAGCCCATTTACCACTGGTCAGCGAGCTGCGTAGCGGAGCCTCGTTTTTCTTCTTCGAAACGGGCGATCGCACCGATCAGCATGCCAAGCGTTTTGCTGGGCAAGTGGACGAACTCCTACGCACGCACGGGGGCGCCAATCGTAGGCTGGCTGTTGATCGCATCGAGGTTGCCGGCCTTCGGGCACTTGATGCTCTCGGCGTGGAGGTTTGCAGCGGCCAAGAGGTAACCGAGTACGCGCGGGTCATCAAAGGGCCCGATGAGATCAAGGCCATGCGCTGTGCTGTGGCTTCCTGCGAAGCATCCATTCGTGAGATGCGCGAAGCGATGCATGCGGGGGCGACGGAAAACGACGTATGGGCGGCACTTCACGCAGGCAATATCCGTCGGGGCGGCGAGTGGATCGAAACGCGCATCTTGAGTTCTGGACCGCGCACCAACCCTTGGTATCAAGAGTCGGGGCCTAGGGTCTTGAGTGACGGAGACCTGGTGTCCTTCGATACCGATCTGATCGGTGTCTATGGCATGTGTGTAGATATGTCGCGTAGCTGGATCTGCGGGGATTTGCAGCCTACTGCAGAACAGAAGCGGCTCTATCAGATTGCCTTCGAGCACATTCATCACAACACCGAGCTGGTTCGTCCAGGTGTTGGATTCACTGAACTGACCAAGCTCGGGCATCGTCTGCCCGAATCATGCCGCGCCCAACGTTATGGCGTGATGTTCCACGGGGTCGGCTTGTGCGATGAGTACCCATGCATCCGTTATCCCGAGGACGTCGAGTCTTACGGTTATGAAGGTGTACTTGAACCGGGCATGGCACTCTGCGTGGAGGCTTACATCGGTGAAGTGGGGGGGCGGGACGGCATCAAGCTTGAAAACCAGTTGTTGGTCACGGATGACGGCTGTGAGGTACTCACGCGGTATCCATTCGAAGATCGATTTTTGAAGTGAACGAGTTTTACCAAAAAGAGAGGTAGTAGATGAGTGCAAATAACAGAGGTGTTGTGTACCTGGGCGCAGGGAAGGTCGAGGTGCAGCACATTGACTACCCGAAAATGCAGGACCCACGCGGCAAGAAGATCGAACACGGCGTCATTCTGAAAGTGGTCTCGACCAACATTTGCGGCTCCGACCAGCACATGGTTCGCGGCCGCACCACTGCCCAGGTCGGCCTAGTGCTGGGGCACGAGATTACCGGTGAGATCGTCGAAAAGGGCAGCGATGTTGAGCGCATGCAGATCGGCGACCTGGTGTCGGTGCCGTTCAACGTAGCCTGCGGCCGTTGCCGCTCCTGCAAGGAAATGCATACCGGTGTCTGCCTTACCGTTAACCCGGATCGCCCAGGTGGTGCTTATGGGTACGTCGACATGGGCGACTGGACGGGTGGCCAGGCGGAGTATGTGCTGGTGCCGTACGCCGACTTCAACCTGCTGAAACTGCCTGAGCGCGACAAGGCCATGGAAAAGATCCGTGACCTGACCTGCCTGTCCGACATTCTGCCGACCGGTTACCACGGCGCCGTCACAGCGGGCGTCGGTCCAGGTAGCACTGTCTACGTTGCCGGTGCCGGCCCGGTCGGCCTGGCTGCCGCTGCTTCGGCGCGCCTGCTGGGCGCTGCCTGTGTGATCGTTGGCGACCTGAATCCGCTGCGCCTGGCGCATGCCAAGTCGCAAGGATTCGAAGTGGTCGACCTGACCAAGGACACCCCATTGCACGAGCAGATCGCCGATATCCTGGGCGAACCCGAAGTAGACTGCGCGATCGACGCGGTAGGTTTCGAAGCGCGCGGCCACGGTCACGAAGGCGCTAAACAGGAAGCGCCAGCTACCGTGCTCAACTCGCTCATGCAGGTCACTCGTGTGGCCGGCAAGATTGGTATTCCCGGCCTCTATGTGACAGAGGACCCGGGCGCGCACGATGCGGCTGCAAAGTTGGGTGCCTTGAGCATCCGCTTCGGCCTGGGCTGGGCAAAATCGCACAGCTTCCACACCGGCCAGACGCCCACCATGAAGTACAACCGTCAGCTGATGCAGGCGATCATGTGGGACCGCATCAACATTGCCGAGGTAGTCGGTGTGCAGGTGATCAGCCTGGATCAAGCACCTGAAGGCTACGGTGAGTTCGATGCGGGTGTACCCAAGAAATTTGTTATCGATCCCCACAAGATGTTCAGCGCGGCTTGATCAGGCAGGCTAGCTAACCGCGGCGTGGAAGCGCTGTGGCAGAGCATGGCCGCAGCCTCCTTTTCACAGCTTGGTGCATTGCAGCGAATGAACGCCGTGGCCACTGGGCCACGGCGTTTACATTTGTGCAGCCGTT
This sequence comes from Pseudomonas sp. NY15372, assembly GCF_048068215.1. NCBI lineage: Bacteria > Pseudomonadati > Pseudomonadota > Gammaproteobacteria > Pseudomonadales > Pseudomonadaceae > Pseudomonas > Pseudomonas sp. NY15372. The sequence continues at coordinate 3,124 of NZ_JBLUPY010000047.1, read as the reverse complement.
TAGTACCGACCATGAGATTTGAACGATGCGAATTTATGATGCTGAAACCATCGCCTCTTTTCTGGACTGGGGGAGGGTAATTCAAGCACTTCACGATGCACATCAGGGCCAGCGCTCAGAAGGAGAAAGTTTCTTTATCGGTGATAGCCGCTACGGACTGTTGAGTCGAGGTGTGGTGCTTCCCGGGTACGGTGCAGGGTTGAAGGTGTGTTCCATCAACCCTTCCAATAGCCAGTTGCAGCCGCCATTGCCGGTAGAACAAGCCCGTTTTCTGGTCATAGATGAGCAGAGTAAAGCGATCGTTGCGTTAATGGATGGCCCTGAAATCACCCGGTGGAAAACTGCCGGCGATTCCGCCCTGGCGGCTTCTTTCCTGAGCAGAGCGGATAGCCGCACGCTGCTTGTGGTCGGGGCTGGCCCCATCGCTCAGGCGCTGTGCGAGGCCTACATGCATGTGCGGCCCTCGATCACACATGTTCTGCTTTGGAATCGATCCCCCGAAAAGTGGCGGGCGGCAGTGCCCACATTCGGCGATGACGTGTTGGTGGAGGTAGTGACCGACCTGCCGGCAGCGATCGCAAAGGCCGACATCATTACCTGTGCTACAAGCGCCACGGAGCCGGTGATCTCCGGCGCCTTGGTCCGTCCCGGCACGCATGTGGACCTGGTCGGTGGCTTTCGTGAGGATATGAGGGAAGCCGATGATGACCTGTTCATCAACGCCCGGGTGTACGTCGATGATTTCACGACCGCGCAGGTTAGCGGCGATATTTGCGGACCGCTGAAAACGGGGGCGCTGAGTAGGATAGAAGGAGATCTCTACGATCTTTGCCGCCCGGAACTCTTTTTCCGAGCGGCAGAGGACATCACAGTCTACAAGAACGCCGGTGGGGCGCATCTGGATCTTGTGGTCGCACAGGTGGTGCGTAGATTGCACAGTTGAGCCCTCACGCCTGTTGCAGGAGTCACATCAATTTTCCGCAGTCGGTGCGTCCTCCTGCACCGACCCTCAAGAATACTCTGGGCGGCTGTACTCAAGCTCACTGCGAATTACCATGGATACGCCTGTCGGTGATACAAACAGCCCAAGAATGATTGACCATGAAAGTGGCTATATTGAAAGTCCACATCCAATAGCATGCGCATGTTCTTAACGAGCAAATTTCGACTTCGCTCCGGGGCTAAGTTTTCACTATTTTGTGGTTGCGAAATAATATCAAGGGCAAGGATAAGGGGCTTTTGTATGGCTTTGGGTTAAATGCGTTGGGGCAACGCCGGCCAGATTTTAAGTAACCAATAGGCCGAATGGCTTAAGTTTTGAAAAAGCGCTTGTAGCACGATATTGAATTGCCGTCAGTGTAGGGGTGTCATGAATCACTCCAAGCTCATTGCAGCGATCTTCGTCTACTGCGACCCGGGTAGCGCAAAAGCATGCCAGATAGCTTAGTAAACTGGGTTTCAGCGAGACGCAGCTGGCCCTCAACTCTCACCCGCGAAGGGCACCAATGGGTCGAAAGCGATCAGTCGCGTCCAGACCGGCTGAACATGCACATCGCGAAAACGCACCTCCGGGCGCCATACTGTCCTACTCCGACTGCTCCGACTGCATCAGCATGGTCCTCAGGCGACTGAGCAAGAATGCCGGACGATACAGTACACCGCGCATAGTCGCCGGATCTGATAGAGGGCGAAGCGCTCGCAGAATGAGTATCTCCAGGTAACTAAACAGGTTGAGCGCCCCCCACAACAAAGTCGCTAGCAACCCGGCGATGTACGTCGAGCCAGTCAGTTGGCGGATGATTAGACGGTATCGGGCCTTGAGACTGTCCAACCAGACGTCATGGGTTGAACATGGGATTGGGGCTTTCATTCAATTGGCAGATCGCAAGCGCCGCCACAAGGTTGTGCGGCTGATGCCGAGGCGACGAGCGGCTTCGTCGAGGTTGCCATGGCAGCTTTCCAGCGTTTCCTTTACATGACGCAGTTGCGCAGCCTTGCCGATGGTGTGCAGGTCCGTTTCGCGTGGGGACTTTTTACGGGCGGTTGAAAGGGCAGGGCCTTCGCACAGTTCGGGCAGCACGCGAGCCAGGTACTGCTCGTCCACGCGATGCGCCTTGAGCAGCTCGCGCGTCGAGAGCATCGCCCGCTCGATCACGTTCTCCAGTTCCCGGACATTCCCGGGCCAGGCATAGCGCTCAAGGTACGGCAGCAGTGCGGCGGGTATATCGGCAGCGCCCGCGGGTTGGCCCTGTACGAGCAGGCGCTGGCTGATGCTTGCACTGATCTGAGCGATGTCTTCAGGTCTTTCACGCAGCGGTGTGGTTTGCAGACGCAGGATATTGAGCCGGTAATAGAGATCGGGACGAAAATCGCCATCCTCCATGGCTGCACGCAGGTCCTGATGAGTGGCGGCGATGACGCGCACGTCGATGGCAATGGGTTCGGTGCCGCCCAGACGCAGCACTTCGCGCTCCTGCAAGACCCGCAGCAGACGCGTTTGCAGCGACACCGGCATGTCGCCAATCTCGTCGAGGAACAACGTGCCGAGGTGCGCAGCTTCGATCAGGCCCGGCTTGCCGCCCTTGCGCGAGCCGCTGAAGGCGCCTTCCTCGTAGCCGAACAGTTCACTTTCCAGCAACGACTCTGGAAACGCCGCGCAGTTGATGGCGACGAAGGGGCCTTGCCGGCGCGGGCTTTCGTTATGGATGCCCTGGGCGAGCAGTTCCTTGCCGGTGCCGCTTTCACCGGTAATCAGGATGGTCGAATGGCTGGTGGCAAAACGCTTGGCCAACTGCAGCATCTCGCGGTTGGCCTTGCTGTTGCCGTTGAGCTGGTCGAGCCGGTAACGGGCAGTGAACGCACCGGGGCGGCGGGTGGATCGGATGCGCTGGTCGGCACGTTGCACAACGGTGATGTCCTGGCAGGTCAGGACCAGGCCGGTACGTTCGCCGTTCTCCAGGATAGGCAGTAAATTGCTCACCACGACGTGCGAGCCGAGCCGCATCACACGGTTTTCTTCACCCGTGCCTTCCTGCAGCGCCTGCTGCATGTCCAGTTCCGGGCACAGCTGCTGCAGCGGCCGGCCCAACGCTGCGCTAACCGGCAGGTCCAGCAGCTGCGCAAG
>NZ_JBLUPY010000046.1:0-33907 GCF_048068215.1 Pseudomonas sp. NY15372 | reverse complement strand
AGCCCTTGCTTGGCGGCGGTGATAGCGGGCCCGGCCCAATCGCGGGGCAAGCCCGCTCCCACAGGCCCTGTGTACGCTTGTTGCGGGAGGTCACCCAGCCCTTTGGGCTGCACTGTCGCGCAAAGCACAAACGGCCAGTGCTGATCTTCTGTGGGCTGGGGCGGTATGGCTTGTCCTTGACCGCAGAACCGTGCCGATCAAGAGCCAGGCCGATACTGCAGCGCTTCAGCCAGGTGCGCCCGGCCAATGTTCGCCACCTGTTCGAGATCGGCCAGCGTGCGGGCCACCTTGAGCAATCGATGGGCCGCCCGCAGCGACAAGGTCAAACGCTCGCAGGCATTTTCCAGCCAGGCCTGGTCGGCAGGTGCCAGCACGCAGTGGCGGCGCAAGCCATTGAGGTCGAGAAAGGCATTGGCGCACCCTTGGCGGCGCTGCTGCAGCTCGCGCGCCTCGGCCACCAGGCGGGCGACGCTGGCGCTTGAATCGCCGCTGGGCTCGTTGGTCAGCACCGTGCTTTCCCGCGCCACGGTCAGGTGCAGGTCGATACGGTCGAGCAGGGGGCCGGAAAGCTTGTTGCGATAGCGCTGGATCTGCTCGGCGCTGCAGCGACAGCGCCCGGTAGGGTCGCCCAGGTAGCCACACGGGCAAGGGTTCATTGCCGCCACCAACTGAAAGCGCGCCGGGAAACGCACCCGATCTCTGGCCCGCGCCACCACGATCTCGCCAGACTCCAAGGGTTCGCGAAGCACCTCCAGCACGCGCCGCTCGAATTCCGGCAGCTCATCCAGAAACAGCACGCCATGGTGCGCCAGGGTGATCTCCCCCGGTTGCGGCCTGCTGCCTCCGCCGACCAATGCCGGCCCGGACGCCGAGTGGTGCGGATGGCGAAACGGGCGCTGCGGCCAGCAGTCCAGCGGCTTGTGGCCGCTGACCGACTGGATTGCCGCCACTTCCAGGGCTTCGCGTTCATCCAGCGGGGGGAGCAGCCCCGGCAAACGGCTGGCCAGCAGCGTCTTGCCAGTACCTGGCGGGCCGGTGAACAGCAGATTGTGCGCACCTGCGGCAGCCACCAGCAGGGCACGTTTGGCTGCCGCCTGGCCTTGCACTTCGCTCAGGTCAGGGTAGGGCCGGCTGCGCAGCAACAAACCATTAGCGGCATAGGGCGCCAGCGGCACCTGGCCATTGAGATGGGCGACCAGCTCCAGAAGATGGCCCACGGCATACACCGCCAGGCCGCTCGCCAGGCTGGCCTCCTCGGCATTTTCCTTGGGCACTACCAATGCCCGCCCGGCCTCTCGGGCGGCCAGCGCGGCAGGCAGTACGCCTTGCACTGGCCGTAGGCCGCCCGACAACGCCAGTTCACCGATGCATTCGATTTCACCCAGCGTCGCCACCGGAACCTGGCCGTTGGCCGCCAGGATGCCCAGGGCGATGGCCAGGTCATAACGGCCGCCATCCTTGGGCAGGTCGGCGGGGGCGAGGTTCTGGGTGATGCGCCGGGCTGGGTAGTCCAGGCCGGAGTTGACGATGGCACTGCGCACCCGGTCCTTGCTTTCCTTGACCGTGGCTTCGGGCAGCCCGACCAGGGTCAAGGTAGGCAGGCCGTTGGCCAGGTGGGTTTCGACACTGACAGCAGGCGCCAGCACACCGACCTGGGCGCGGCTATGGACGAGGGCGAGGGACATGGACACTCCGTGATCGCTTGTGGGAACCGCTTCCTGCGGTTGGGCAAGCATAGAGCGCCAGGGAAGGGGCGGTTGCGAAAGAGTGCGTCGGGGTTTTACAGCGAACCGGGCCAAGGCCCTTCGCGGGTTTACCCGCGAAGAAGGGCAATAGCGGTCGTCATTGCTGGGCTGGCGGCGCGATCCGGGCTTCCAGCTCGGCCAGCTGTTTCTCAAGGGCTTCCAGACGGGCGCGGGTACGGGCCAGGACCACCATCTGGCTGTCGAATTCGTCCCGGCTGACCAGGTCCAGCTTGCTGAAGGCGCCTTGCATGAGGACCTTGAACTGGCTTTCCAGTTCGGCGCGAGGTTGGGCGGTATCGCCGCTGAACAGGCGAGAGGCCTGGTCGCTCAGGGCGTCGAGAAAGGCTTTTGGCGCGAGCATGTTGGGCTGTCCGCTGAATCATTGAAAGGAAGGCAGTGTAACACGCGCCTCGGTGGGGCTCGTGCTGCCCATTTTTTGCGCAATGTGGCCCGTCCGAATGCACCGTAATTGTGCGCCTTGGCTTTGATGGCGACTGGCCAAGTTTCTGCGATTAACACAACTCATTGTTTTTATTGAATTTATACGAACTGGCAAGGTTTCTGCTAAGACCTCTGCGAGCCATGCACTGATGCTGTACCTGAAACCAGACAGCGCGCATGCGCAGCTGGATGCCGCCGACGACGCGTTACAAAGCCAGGCGCTGCGCTTAGACTTGAGACGGGTTTGTTTTCCTGGGGCAAGTCCACCAAATCGGGAGAAGTTTCATGAAGCTAGTCACTGCCATCATCAAGCCGTTCAAGCTGGACGACGTGCGCGAGTCGCTGTCGGAAATCGGCGTGCAGGGCATCACCGTGACCGAAGTCAAAGGCTTCGGTCGGCAGAAAGGCCATACCGAGCTGTACCGCGGTGCCGAGTACGTGGTCGATTTCCTGCCCAAGGTGAAGATCGACGTCGCCATCGACGACAAGGACCTTGACCGGGTAATCGAAGCCATCACCAAGGCGGCCAACACCGGCAAGATCGGTGACGGCAAGATCTTCGTGGTCAATCTGGAGCAGGCCATCCGCATCCGTACCGGCGAAACCGATACCGACGCGATCTAAGCAACACCGCCTCACCAAACCCAACGCCCCAGGAGAAAACAACATGACTCTGCGTAAGATCGCAGGGCTAGGAGCCCTATTGTCCCTCGTAATGCCAGGCCTGGCCCTGGCAGAGGAAGCTGCCCCGGCGCTGAACTCCGGTGACACCGCCTGGATGCTCACCGCCACGGCGCTGGTGCTGTTCATGACCATTCCGGGCCTGGCATTGTTCTACGGTGGCATGGTGCGCTCGAAGAACGTGCTGTCGGTGATGATGCAATGCTTCGCCATCACCGGCCTGATGAGCATTCTCTGGGTCATCTATGGCTACAGCCTGGCATTCGATACCACCGGTATGGAAAAGGGCGTGGTCAACCTCAATTCCTTCGTCGGCGGCTTTTCCAAGGCATTCCTCAGCGGTGTCACGCCCCAGAGCCTGACCTCCGCCGCCGCGCTGTTCCCCGAAGCGGTGTTCATCACCTTCCAGATGACCTTCGCCATCATCACCCCGGCCCTGATCGTCGGTGCCTTCGCCGAGCGCATGAAGTTCTCCGCCATGCTGGTGTTCATGGGTGTGTGGTTCACCCTGGTGTATGCGCCAATCGCCCATATGGTCTGGAGCGGTGACGGCGCACTGATGTGGGACTGGGGCGTGCTGGACTTCGCTGGCGGTACCGTGGTGCACATCAACGCCGGTATCGCGGGCCTGGTCTGCTGCCTGGTCCTGGGCAAGCGCAAGGGCTACCCGACCACGCCGATGGCCCCGCACAACCTGGGCTATACCTTGATGGGCGCAGCGATGCTGTGGATCGGCTGGTTCGGCTTCAACGCAGGTTCCGCCGCCGCCGCCAATGGCACGGCCGGCATGGCCATGCTGGTCACCCAGATCGCCACCGCCGCTGCCGCACTGGGTTGGATGTTCGCCGAGTGGATCGGCCACGGCAAACCGAGCGCCCTGGGCATCGCCTCGGGTGTGGTCGCGGGCCTTGTGGCCATCACTCCGGCTGCCGGTACCGTCGGCCCGATGGGCGCGCTGGTGATCGGCCTGGCCTCGGGCGTGATCTGCTATTTCTGCGCCACCAGCCTCAAGCGCAAGCTCGGCTACGACGACTCCCTGGATGCCTTCGGCGTGCATGGTGTCGGCGGTATCGTCGGAGCCATTCTCACCGGTGTATTCGCAGCGCCGGCCCTGGGCGGGTTTGGTGCGGTCGAGGACATCGGCGCGCAGGTCTGGGTACAGACCAAGGGTGTGCTGTTCACCGTGGCCTACACCGCTATCGCAACCTACGTGATCCTCAAGGTGCTCGATGGCCTGATGGGGCTGCGGGTCAATGACGAAGAAGAATCGGTCGGCCTCGACCTGGCCCAGCACAACGAACGCGGCTACAACCTCTAGCTGCGACGCAGTAGAAATCGCCCGGTTCGCCGGGCTTTTTTTTGCCTGGAATTCGCTGTTTGGCGTAGGGCAAACGGTTTACCGGGCACGTTCGTGACATTCGTAAAAAACTTACAGGTTGCCAGGCGTTCAGGGAGCTTTGCTTTTTCCACGAGCGCGCTAGAATGCGCGCCGAAGGGTGTTCGATGAGCTGTCCACACACTTCCAAACCCTTTGCTAGGCTTGCAATAGCGCATGGCCAGCAGGTAATTGCCGGCGCTTTTTCCCGGCTGATGGCTCGATGATTTCTCAGGCGCTGCCAGGAGCAGGGCCTGTAGGGCGGCAGTTTCCCATCAGGAGATGGATGCCCGGGCAGTGGCCAACCCACGGCCAGTTGAATTTTCACTGGTGGACGCCGGTCTACGGCTCCACTGGTCTATAACTAACCTGCTTTTCGCAAGTCATGAGGTAGAACATGAGCGACGACGATCTGGAAAATGACGACCTCGAAGTAGGCGACGAAGACGAGGCCGATGAGGGCCTTGAAGCTGCGGCCGACGACGGCGCGGAAGACGCCGGCGATGACGACAGCCCTGCACCGGTTGCCAAGGGTAAAGCCAAGGCAGCGGTCTCGGTAGACGAGATGCCGAGCATGGAAGCCAAGCAGAAGGAGCGCGATGCGCTGGCCAAGGCTATGGAAGAGTTCCTTGCTCGTGGTGGCAAGGTTCAAGAGGTCGAAGCCAACGTGGTCGCCGATCCGCCCAAGAAGCCGGACAACAAGTACGGCAGCCGCCCTATCTGAGTGGCTGAATACAAAAAAGCCCGCCGTCGCTGCGGGCTTTTTTGTGGGCGGCGTTTTTGCAAAGTCGGTTCAGTCTCAATCACGGGACAAGCCCGCTCCCACAAGGCCCGCAAAATCAAATAGTTATGCGTTGTTCTATGAGAGAGCGGGCTTGCCCCGCGATTGGGGCGCAACGCGCCCCCAGTCAACGCCAGCGGGTCAGGACGTCCGGCAACTGGGAAAGCCGCTGGATCTCGGCATCCGGCGCCTGCTCGCCCGCCCAGGCCTTGCCCTGGGGGTTGAACCACACCGCCCGCAGCCCGGCGCGTTGGGCGCCGGCGATGTCGTCGCCGGGGTGGTCGCCGATGTGCACGGCGGCATCAGCCTGCACGTCGCCCCGGCGCAGGGCCTCCAGGAAGGGGGCCGGGTCCGGCTTGCCGATGCCCAGGTCTTCGGCGCACAGCGCAAAGCGGAAATAGTCCGCCAGCCCCAGGCGACGCACATCGGCGTTGCCATTGGTGACCACGCCAAGGATGTACTGGTGGCGCAGGATCTCCAGCACCGGTTGCACCTCGGGGAACACCTCGACCTGGTGGCGAGCGTGGAGGAATACCTCGAACCCTTCGTTGGCCAGTTCCTGCGCGTGTTTTTCGCTGTAGCCGACTTCCTCCAGGGCATGGAACAGTACCCGGCGGCGCAGGGCGCTGATCCGGTGTTTGAGGCCAGGCTCGGCTTGTACCAGGCGTTCGCGGATGGCGAACAGGTGTTCGACCGGAATCGGCCCCAGGCTCGGGGCGTTGGCCTCGAGCCAGTCGCGCAGGACGATCTCGGCACTGGCGATCACCGGTGCGGTGTCCCACAGGGTATCGTCCAGGTCGAAGGTGATCAGCTTGATGCTCATGAGTCTGTGCCTTTGCTGCGTTTGGCCCGAGGGTGGGCGCTGTCGTACACCGCGGCCAGGTGCTGGAAGTCCAGGTGGGTATAGATCTGCGTGGTGCTGATGTCGGCATGGCCGAGCATCTCCTGCACGGCGCGCAGGTCCTGGGACGATTCGAGCAGATGGCTGGCGAAGGAATGGCGAAGCATGTGTGGGTGCAGGTGCTGGCCGAGTTCGCGCTCGCCCGCCGTCTTGACCCGCATTTGGATGGCGCGTGGCCCAAGGCGCTTGCCCTGGCGGGTGACGAACACGGCGTTGTCGCGCGGTGCGCTGATACCCCGCAGCCTGAACCACGCCTGCAACGCCTCGCGGGCCTTGCGGCCGACCGGCAGGACACGGGCCTTGCCGCCCTTGCCCAGGACCTGGACCAACCCGCCAGCCAGGTCGAGGTGGTCCATATCGAGGTTGGTCAGTTCCGACAGACGCAGCCCCGACGAATAGAACAGTTCGAGGATGGCCTGGTCGCGCTGGGCGATGAAGTCGTCATCGACGCCGCCATCGAGCAATTGCAGGGCGCGGTCGGTATCGAGGGTCTTGGGCAGGCGCCGCTCGCCTTTGGGCGGCGACAAGCCGTTGGCCGGGTCGTGCTGGCACAGGCCTTCGCGGTTGAGGTAGCGGTACAGGCCGCGCACCGCCGAGAGCAGGCGCGCCAGGCTGCGGGACGACTGGCCGTGGTGGTGTTGGCGCGCCACCAACTGGCGCAGTTGCTGGACCTGCAGCGCCTCCCAGCCGGCGATGCCTTGGCTGTTGCAGTATTCGATGACCTTCTGCAGGTCGCGACGGTAGGCCAGCAGGGTGTGGTCGGACACCTGGCGCTCGTTGCGCAGGTGTGCGCAATAAGCCTCCAGCTGGCGTTCCATCAGCGCACCGGTCGCAGGGTCTGGGTGAAGCGTGGGACGACGCGGCCGAGCACTTCGGCGATGTAGCCGAGGAACAGGGTACCGACGCTGCTCTTGTAGTGTTGCGGGTCGCGGCTGCCAATCGCCAGCACGCCATGCAGACCCTGGTATTCCAGGGCGGCCACGGCACTGGAGCCGACTTCCTTGCGCTGCTCCTCGCCGAACAGGAAGGCCAGCTCGTGCTCGCGCAGGTTGCCGCTGACCGTCTTGCCACTGCCCAGGAGTGCGCCGATGGCCTGCTGGGCCTCGCCATTGCTGGCCCAGCGACCGACCGGCGCGGCCGTTTCGCCGAACAGGATCAGGCTGACGAAGGGCACCTGGAATTCCTGGCGCAGGCTGTCCTCGACCGCCATCACCACTTCTTCCAGGCTGCCGGCGTCGAGCAGGTCGAGAATCAGCCGGCGGGTCTTGTCGAACAGCCGGTCGTTGTCCCGGGCCACGTCCATCAGTTGCGACAGGCGGTGGCGCATCTCGATGTTGCGATCACGCAGCAGCTTGAGCTGGCGCTCCACCAGCGACACGCTGTCGCCGCGTTGGTGCGGAATGCGCTGTTCGACCAGCAACTCGTCGTGTTCGGCGAAGAAGGTCGGGTGGGCGCGCAGGTAGGCGACCACGGCCTCGGCATCGAGGTCCTGGGCCTGCTTGGGTGCAGCCTGGGGCTGATCGGTCATGGCGGTTACTCGCTTAAAGACGAACCTGTCCTTCGTAGACACGCACGGCGGGGCCGGTCATCAGTACGGGCTTGCCGGGGCCGGCCCATTCGATGTTCAGACGCCCGCCCGGCAGGTCGATGGTCACCGGCGAATCCATCCAGCCTTGGCTGATGGCAGCCACGGCAGCGGCGCAGGCGCCGGTACCGCAGGCCTGGGTCTCGCCGGCACCACGCTCCCATACACGCAGGTTGGCGCGATGGCGGTCGATGACCTGGATGAAGCCGGCATTGACCCGCTGCGGGAAGCGCGGGTGGTGTTCGATCTTCGGCCCCAGTTCATGCACCGGCGCGGTGCGCACGTCGTCGACGCGCAGCACCGAATGCGGGTTGCCCATGGAAACGGCGGCGATCGAATGGACCTGGCCGTCGACTTCCAGGGGGTAGCTAAGGGCCTGTGCATCGGCGACGAAGGGGATTTCGGCCGGGGCGAAGCGCGGTGGGCCCATGTCGACGCACACCTGGCCATCGTTGCGCACGTCCAGCTCGATGATGCCGCCCTTGGTTTCCACGCGGATGCGCTTCTTGGCGGTCAGGCGCTTGTCCAGCACGAAACGGGCGAAGCAGCGCGCGCCGTTGCCGCACTGTTCGACCTCGGAGCCATCGGCGTTGAAGATCCGGTAGCGGAAATCCACGTCCGGGTTGCTGGGAGCCTCGACGATCAGCAGCTGGTCGAAGCCCACGCCGGTGTGGCGGTCGCCCCATTGCTTGGCGTGCTTGGGCTGGATGTGCGCGTGCTGGCTGACCAGGTCCAGGACCATGAAGTCATTGCCCAGCCCATGCATCTTGGTGAAACGCAGCAGCATGGGGTCACTCCGGGAGCAGGCTTTCGCCGGCGAACAGTTCGGCGATGGTTTCCCGGCGACGGACCTCGAAGGCCTGGTCGCCGTCGACCAGCACTTCGGCACAGCGGCCACGGGTGTTGTAATTCGAGCTCATGACAAAACCATAGGCGCCCGCGGACTGCACGGCCAGCAAATCACCTTCGGCCAGGTCCAGCACACGCTCCTTGGCCAGGAAGTCACCGGTCTCGCAGATCGGGCCGACCAGGTCGTAGCTGCGGCCTTCGCCCTGGCGTGGCTTGACCGCGCTGACGCCCATCCAGGCCTGGTAAAGGGCCGGGCGGATCAGGTCGTTCATCGCCGCATCGATGATGGCGAAGTCCTTGTGCTCGGTGTGCTTGAGGTACTCGACCTGGGTCAGCAGTACGCCGGCATTGGCCACGATGTAGCGGCCGGGCTCGAACACCAGGGCCAGGTCGCGTTCGCCTACGCGCTCGCGGATCGCCTTGATGTAGTCGGCCACCTGCGGCGGCTGTTCGTCGCGGTAGCGCACGCCGACGCCGCCACCCAGATCCAGGTGGCGCAGGTGGATACCGCATTCGGCCAGGCGGTCGACCAGCACCAGCAGGCGGTCGAGGGCATCGAGGAAGGGCTCGACGGTGGTCAGCTGCGAACCGATATGGCAGTCGACACCGACCACCTCCAGGTTGGGCAACTGCGCGGCGCGCACGTAGATGGCCTCGGCATCGGCGATGGCGATGCCGAACTTGTTTTCCTTGAGGCCGGTGGAGATGTACGGGTGGGTACCTGCATCGACGTCCGGGTTCACGCGCAGCGACACCGGTGCGACCTTGCCCATCTCGGCCGCCACGACCTGCAGGCGCTCGAGCTCGTCGGTGGATTCGACGTTGAAGCAGTGCACGCCCACTTCCAGGGCACGGCGCATGTCATCGCGGGTCTTGCCGACGCCGGAGAACACCACGCGGTCGGCGCGCCCGCCAGCGGCCAGTACACGCTCCAGCTCGCCGCCGGAAACGATGTCGAAGCCCGCGCCCAGGCGTGCCAGGACGTTCAGCACGCCCAGGTTGGAGTTGGCCTTGACCGCGAAGCACACCAGGTGCTCGACGCCGTGCAGGGCGTCGGCGTAGCTGCGGTACTGGGCTTCGATGTGAGCGCGCGAGTAGACGTAGGTGGGGGTACCGAAACGTTCGGCGATGGCCGACAGGGCCACGCCTTCCGCGAACAGCTCGCCGTCGCGGTAGTTGAAAGCGTCCATTGGATTTCCTTACTGCGCGGGCTGCGGCTCTTGCTGGGCGGGTTCGGCGGCATCGACCGGCGCAGCCGGCTCGGCAGCTTGATGCTGGTGCGACTTGTGGCTGTCCTTGCCGTCCTTGCCTTCTTCAGGCAGGTACAGAGGGCCCTTCTGACCGCAGGCCGAAACGAGGCAGGCAACCGCGACCAGCGCCGCGAGGGAGGAAATCAGGCGCTTCATTGGCGAATCCTTTGAAATATGCAGTATTACGCCCGAGTATACCGAGCGCCTGCGGGCTTGCCTATGCAAGGACCGGTCCGCCTGGCGGACGTACAGCGTGCATGCTGTTGGCGGGGCTACCCGGCAACAGAGCGCCGCCGACACAAATGCTAACCTTTGCATTCGCCGGCAAGCGCCCGTATCTTGCCCGGCTTGCCGTAAGCAGCCAATTTCGAGGTTCCTGCAATGAGTTTGAGCGAAGCGCGTTTCCACGACCTGGTCGACGCGACCCAACAGGCCCTGGAAGACCTGTTCGATGAGAGCGGGCTGGATGTGGACATGGAGAACTCCGCCGGGGTGCTCACCATCAAGTTCGACAGCGGCAGCCAGCTGATCTTCAGCCGCCAGGAGCCGCTGCGCCAGCTATGGCTGGCCGACCGCTCGGGGGGCTTCCACTTCGACTACGACGAAGAGAGCGGCAAGTGGGTGTGCGAGAAGAGCGAGGAGCTGCTGGGCGAGATGCTCGAGCGCATCGTCTGGGAGCGGGCCGGCGAGAAGCTGGACTTCGACGAGATCTGAGATGAGCGAGCAACCCCGACCGCCCAAGCCGCTGTACAGCAACGTAAGCCCGGCGGTGCCTTCGCCGTGTGTCAGCGTTTGCCGGCTCGACGAGCGTAGGGTCTGCACCGGCTGTTTCCGTCATGTGGAGCATATCCGCGAGTGGCGGTCGGCCGACGACGAACGGCGCCGCCAGATCTGCCGCGAAGCCCAGGTGTTGCGGGAACAGCACAGCGCCTAGCGATGCCTTGGGCTTGAGTATTTACCCGGCTGTGGTAGTGTCGGGTTTGCGTCGATGACGCCAAAAGCATTCACAAACCCCGCCCTTGGGCGGGGTTTTGCTTTATCTGCCTGTTAAAAAGGAGTCTGACTGGATCATGAGCACCAAGCCTTCCCTCATCCTCACCCGATTGGACGTACAACGTCTGGAGCGTCTGATCGACAGCCTCGACGAAAGTACGCCGGGTGTGCTCGCCCTGCAGGACGAGCTGGACCGCGCCGAACAGGTGGTGGGTCACGAGGAGGTCCCGGCCGGCGTGGTGACCATGAACTCGCGCGTGCACTGCCGCGAGGAAGCCAGCGGCAAGGACTACCACCTGACCCTGGTATACCCGAAGGATGCCGGCGGCGAAGGCAAGGTTTCGATCCTCGCGCCGATCGGCTGTGCGTTGCTGGGGTTGTCGGTAGGCGAGCAGATCGACTGGCCGGCCCCAGGCGGCAAGACCCTCAAGCTGACGTTGCTGGCGGTCGAGTACCAGCCGGAAGCGGCGGGTGATTTCGATCTCTGAAAACGCTGGGAATGGGGTAATGCCTGTCAGTTAAGGCCCCATCGCCGGCAAGCCGGCTCCCACCTATCTTGCGCTGCTGTTGTAGACACCGCGGAACCTGTAGGAGCCGGCTTGCCGGCGATGGGCTGCGAAGCAGCCCCAAATGCAGTCGATAAGGCTTAACTGACAGGCATTCGGGTAGGGGCCGCTTTGCGGCCCGATCTCAAGGCTCCCGCATCGCCTGCAACTGCTCCAGCCCTTCATTCAACGCCTTCTCCAGCTCGGTCTTGTAGCGCAGGTACAGCGCGGTCGAGCCCGATTCTTCACCCAGCAGCTCGGACAGATCCAGGTCGGTGATGTAGCACCTGTAGCTGCCTGCACTGCGGCGCCGGCCGAGGATCTGGCGAGCGACCACGGCATAGAGCTGGTCTCCATGTTCCAGCTCGGAGAACTCCAGCTGGTCGCAGTAGAGCGTGACGTGCACCTCACCTCCCGCGCCTGCCTGCAGGATCGCCTGCACATCATAACCACCCCGGTCGGCCCCTTCGCTCGGTACTGGCCGGGGCTCCAGGCTGCGCGCCTTGCCGTTGCCCGACGGCAGCAGCTGGTAGTAGAGGGTCTCCAGCGATGCCTGCTGCAGGCTGTCCAACGGCAGCTGAGCATCACGGCGCACCACTACCGAGCGCAGGAAGCGTTGCAACGGCAGCAGCAGGTGCGCTTCGTCCTGCAAGGGCAGGCGCTGTTGCCACAGGGCGTTGTATTCATCCAGCACATACAGCTCGGCCCAGCCCTCGAACAGGCGGTAGAACACCTGGATGCAATGGGGCCGCCCCTGTTCCAGGACCAGTGGCAGGTCATGGTCCTGCAGCGCGTTGGCGTCCAGGTGCAGGGGGCTGTACGCGCCACGCTCTTCGCTCAGGCACGCCAGCACTGCGTCGTGGTCGGGGAGCGTGGCGAGGGTGACCTGGCCGGGTTCGAGTTCCAGCACATGGGTATGCTGCGCCACCTGCAACAGGTAGCGGTGGTTCAGGCCCTGGTCGAGAAGCTGTTGTACGGTCGCGAAGACCTCCTCGACCCGCTGGGTGATGGCCTGGGCGCGGCTGTGGCAGAAGCAGCGCACTCGCAGGCGTGGGCGATGGCGGTGCTGGCCGAGGCTATTGAGGTAGTCGCGCAGGCAGCGCACCAGGGCGTGTTCGCCGTCGTAGCGGTGCACCAGCACTTCGTTCCAGCTGTTGAGGGTGACTTGGTCCAGGGTCAGCACCAGGTTCTCGCGCACGCCTGCGTAGCTCAGTGAATCGGTGCGCTCGGTGGTCATCAGGATGTTCAGGTCACGATGCTGGCGCAATGGGTCGATGCCGACGTTGACCAGCAGCAGGATCTCTTCGGCCACGCTCGGTTGCAGCAGGCGGATCTCGCTGACCATCTCCAGCGGCAGTGTGATCGTCTGCTGCAGGCTGCCCAGTAGGTTGAACAGTTCGAACTCGGTCAGGTCGCTGCTCCCTGGGTGCAGCGCCAGGCGCGTGCTGCTGTCGATCACGCCGTTGCGATGGGCCCAGGTGAGCAGTTCGAGCAGCTCGCGGCAGCGCTTGATCGGGCTGAAATGCTCCCATTCGTGCACACCCAGGTTGCCGTTGTACAAGCCCCAGTGATAGGTGCCGGGCTCCTTGCGATTGGGCGATTGCACCAGGGTCAGGGTGTCCTCGGCCAGGTCCGGCGCGATGCCTGGGTTGATCACTTCGATCTTGCCTGCGCGGCGCTCGAAGGCCGCATACAGGCGCCGACCCAGGACATTGAGATCGCGCTGGTCAGCCCGGGAACTGGCATTCTGGGCGCGGGCGAACTGGGTGAGGAAGCGGTAGCTGTGGTTCAGCTCGGCCACCAGCTCGCGGCGTTCGGCGGCAACCTGGCGTACCTTCCACTGGGCGCGGCTGTCGAGCATCGCCAGTTGGCGTTCGCCCCAGCCCCACTCCTCTGTCAGGCGTTGCAGCAAGCGGCGTTGCCAGCCACCGGCACGGGCGCGGCCGAGTTCGCTGAGCTTCTTGTTGACCTTCAGATACAGGCTGCGCCGCACCAGTTCGAGGCGTGCGGTTTCGCCGCGGCCCTGCAGGTATTGTTCGATGCGCCGGTAGACCATCACGTACGGATCCAGGGCGTCTAGGTCCAAGTGATTGGCGAATACCGCCTGCTTGTAGTCCAGGCTCAGGCAGCGCACGCCAGGGTGTTCGCTGGCGTAGGCTTCGGTCAACAACAGCTTGAGCAACGATTTGTAGGGTGAGTCGATGCCCTTGAACAGCTGCCATAGGCCGGCCCCGACGAATTCGCCAGGCGGTATGTGCGCCAAGTGGCCGAGGTCAACGTCATCTTCCGCGCGGATGAAGCGCTTTGACAGCAGCGTCTGGGTGTAGGCCAGGTAATTGTGTTCTTCATACACCGGCACCAGCCACCATAGCGGGGTACGCCCGCCCAGCCAGATGGCGGTGCGGTAGAACTCGTCCAGCAGCAGATAGTGCTGGGTGGTGCCGCAGTCGTCTGAGCTGAGCTGGCCATTGCGCTCGCCTTCGACGAACCCCTTGGGCTCTATGAGAAAGAAGTGCGCCTCGGCACCCTGGCTGGCCGCCCAGGCCTCGAGCAGCTGGCATTTGCGCCGCAGCTCGGCCAGCTCAGCTTCGCCGAGCCCGGGGGCATGGCATACCCATACGTCCATGTCGCTTTGCTCGGCCTGGGCCAGGGTGCCGAGGCTGCCCATCAGGAACAGGCCGTGGATGGGGTGCGCGGTATTGCCCCGGCGGGCCTTGTGGGTGAAGGAACGTGCCATGCGCTGGGCCTCGGCCAGCAACTGCGGGTCGGGCTCGAAACCAGAAAGGCCGGCGGGGGTATTGCCCGAGACGTAGCCTGGCAGCAGCGGGTGATTGACGTGGAACAACAACGGCAGCAGGGTCAATACGTACTGCTGGCGTGTGGAAAGACCTTCCCGCGCCCGTTCCAGGCGCCCCTGATTGACCTGCAGGAAGCGCGCACGCAGTTTCGCCAGTTCCTTGCGGTCGATGCCTTGGTCGAGGTCGGGGCGGATTTCGTGGAGGTGGTTCATTGCGTACTCAGGGCTTCCAGGCGCTGCGCCGAGTTTAGCCTGAGCATTGCGGTCGGATAAGCGATAAGTGGCTTTTTGACGTCATTTTCTTGTGCGTGGCAAGGGCTGCGCCCTTGATCGCGGGGCAAGCCCGCTCCTACAGGGGGTGTCGGTATTCCTGAGGAGCGGGTCTGGCTCAGGCCGGTTGTGCTGCCTTGAGGATGGTCAGCACCTGCTGGACGCTCTGGGCTGCATCGAGCCCCAGGCTGGTCAGGTAGCCGCCGTCGGGCTGGTCGGTGAGTTGCTTTTCGTACAGGCGCCGGGCGGCAGCCACCAGGGCAGGGGAGGCATTGCTATGGACCTTGATGCCTTCCTGGTGCGAATCCAGGTTGAACAGGGCGAGGACTTCCAGTTCGGCGATCAGTTCGGGGGTGAAGGACATGGCGACTCCTGACTTCCAGACGAGGACGGAGGCACCGCGCTCGGTGCCTGATCCTGGAGTGTAGTCAGGCTTCGTCGTTGTCGCCTTGATCTGCTTCAGGTGGCAGCTCGGGCAGGGCGCGCAGAGCGTTCTCGTACCATTCGCCGTTGAACGGCCGGTCTTCGTCGAGCATGGCATCGATCTCGATGGCCAGCACGTGGGCCATCAGGTTGAGGATATCTTCGCGCTCGTAGCCGACCAGGGTCAGCTTGTTGAACGTGGCCTTGGCTGCAGGTGGCTCGCCGCTTTCGATCTGGTTCTCGATGGCCTGGGTCAGGGTCGCCTCGACGAAGGCTTCCTCTTCATTGTTGTCGATGTCGCTGGGCTCGCTCATGGCTGTGCTCCTAGAGTGGGACGCCTAGTGTGCCATGCCCGCGCTGGCGATGCCTGGTCATCGACCCGGCGGATGATGCTGGTCAGGCGCAGACGATGGGGCTATAACAGCCGGGCCAACCCCACACGGCCTGGAGGCTGTAATCAATGCTCAAGCTTCATGGATTCGCGGTCAGCAACTACTACAACATGGTCAAGCTGGCGCTGCTGGAAAAAGGCCTGCCCTTCGAAGAAGTCATGTTCTTCCCCGGCCAGACCCCGCAGTCCCTGGCCATCAGCCCGCGCGGCAAGATCCCGGTGCTGGAGACCGAGCATGGCTTTCTCAGCGAAACCAGCGTGATCCTCGACTACATCGAGCAGACCCAAGGCGGCAAGCCCCTGTTGCCGGCAGACGCCTTCGCCCAGGCCAAGGTGCGTGAGCTGGTCAAGGAAATCGAGTTGTACATCGAGCTGCCGGCGCGAACCTGCTACCCGGAAGCTTTCTTCGGCATGGCGGTGGAGCCGGTGGTCAAGGAGCGTGCCCGCACCGAGCTGCTGGCAGGGTTCGCCACGCTCAAGCGCAATGGCCGTTTCGCCCCCTACGTGGCAGGCGAGCAGATGACTTTGGCCGATTTGATGTTCTGCTTCTCGGTGGACCTGGCCTGCGTGGTGGGCAAGAAGGTGCTGAACATCGATTTCCTGGCGGAGTTCCCCGAGGCCAAGGCGTTGTTGGAGAGATTGGCGCAAAACCCGCACATGGCGGGGATCGTGGCGGACAAGGACGCGGCGATGCCGGCGTTCCTGGAGATGGTGCGCGGCAAGCGTTGAGATGAGAAAGGGGCTGCTGTGCAGCCCAATCGCCGGCAAGCCGGCTCCCACAGGGGTAGGCTGCGCTAGCCGCTTGTTCTTTGTGCGACAGCGCAGCCCGGGAGGGATGGGTGATCTCCCACAGGTATGGCGGTGTCTCTGAAAACAGCGCGAGGCCTGTGGGAGCCGGCTTGCCGGCGATTGGGCCGCCAGGCGGCCCCAAGGGTGACTTAGCGCGAGGCCAGCAGCGCCTTGCCGCGCGCCACGGCTGCACGTACCTGGGCCGGCGCGGTGCCGCCGATATGGTTGCGCGCATTGACCGAGCCTTCCAGCGTCAGCACGGCGAATACATCCTGCTCGATCTGGTCGCTGAACTGGCGCAGCTCGTCCAGGCTCATCTCGGCCAGGTCCTTGCCGGTATCCACGCCGTATTTAACCGCATGGCCGACGATCTCGTGGCAATCGCGGAACGGCAGGCCACGGCGTACCAGGTAGTCGGCCAGGTCGGTGGCGGTGGAGAAGCCGCGCAGGGCCGCTTCACGCATGATCGCGTGCTTGGGCTTGATCGCCGGGATCATGTCGGCGAAGGCGCGCAGCGAATCACGCAGGGTGTCGGCGGCGTCGAACAGCGGCTCCTTGTCTTCCTGGTTGTCCTTGTTGTAGGCCAGCGGCTGGCCTTTCATCAGGGTCAGCAGGCCGGTCAGGGCGCCGAACACGCGGCCGCTCTTGCCGCGCACCAGTTCTGGAACGTCCGGGTTCTTCTTCTGCGGCATGATCGAGCTGCCGGTGCAGAAGCGGTCGGGCAGGTCGATGAACTGGAACTGGGCGCTGGTCCACAGCACCAGCTCTTCGGAGAAGCGCGACAGGTGCATCATCGCCAGGCTTGCCGCGGCGCAGAATTCGATGGCGAAGTCGCGGTCCGAAACGCCGTCCAGCGAGTTGCCGGCCACGGCCTCGAAGCCCAGCAGCTTGCAGGTCAGCTCGCGGTCGATCGGGTAGGTGGTGCCCGCCAGCGCGGCGCTGCCCAGGGGCATGCGGTTGGTGCGCTTGCGGCAGTCAACCAGGCGCTCGTAGTCACGGCTGAGCATTTCGAACCAGGCCAGCAGGTGGTGGCCGAAGGTGACCGGCTGGGCGGTTTGCAGGTGGGTGAAGCCAGGCATGATGGTTTCGGCTTCGCGCTCGGCCTGCTCCAGCAGGCCCTGCTGCAGGCGGGTGATCTCGGCCAGGATCAGGTCGATTTCGTCGCGCAGCCACAGGCGGATGTCGGTGGCCACCTGGTCGTTGCGGCTGCGGCCGGTGTGCAGCTTCTTGCCGGTGATGCCGATGCGGTCGGTCAGGCGTGCCTCGATGTTCATGTGCACGTCTTCGAGGTCCACGCGCCAGTCGAAGCTGCCGGCCTCGATCTCGCCCTGGATGGTCTTCAGGCCATCGATGATGGCATCGCGTTCGGCATCGGTGAGCACGCCGACCTGCGCCAACATCGTGGCGTGGGCGATCGAACCCATGATGTCGTGACGGTACAGGCGCTTGTCGAAATCGACCGAGGCGGTGAAACGGGCGACGAAGGCGTCGACGGGCTCACTGAAGCGGCCGCCCCAGGACTGATTGGTCTTGTCGGTGCTCATGGATTCACTCGTTGGAGGCGTGAACGAAAAAAGTGGCGCCGATCATAGCAGGGTTGGGACGTGTGCCGCAGGGCGCTGGTCGAGAGAATCCGCCGAAAACACGAGCCAGGGCGGGCGGTAGGGATATTCACCGATTGAACGGCAGTGTTCCACGGAACGTCTACAGTTGGACAAAGGACTGGCAGCGAATCTGTCAGGTCAGTGAATCTTTGGCCATCGCATCGGTCTAGAGCGTGACCGCGCTGTCGGTCACCCTACATCTGTCTACGCTATACCCAT
The DNA here is from genome assembly GCF_048068215.1 of Pseudomonas sp. NY15372. Lineage (NCBI taxonomy): Bacteria > Pseudomonadati > Pseudomonadota > Gammaproteobacteria > Pseudomonadales > Pseudomonadaceae > Pseudomonas > Pseudomonas sp. NY15372. The sequence goes on along the minus strand of NZ_JBLUPY010000046.1, from coordinate 16,268 downwards.
GCGAGACTCACTCAGGAATCCAGCGTAATCATGAATGTCCTGATCGTTGATGACGAACCTCTGGCCCGCGAACGCCTTGGCAGACTGCTTGGCGAGCTGGAGGGCTACACCGTGCTGGAGCCCAGCGCCACCAACGGCGAGGAGGCCCTGGCCTTGATCGAAAGCCTCAAGCCCGATGTGGTCCTGTTGGACATCGGCATGCCCGGCGTGGATGGCCTGCAGGTCGCCGCCCGCCTGTGTGAACGCGAGGCCCCGCCAGCGGTGGTGTTCTGTACCGGTGATGATGAGTACGGGAGCCAGGCCTTCAAGGACAGCACCCTCAGCCATGTGACCAAACCCATCCAGCCCCAGGCACTGCGCGATGCCCTGCGCAAGGCCGACAAACCCAACCGTGCCCAGCTCGCCGCCCTCACCCGGCCTGCCAATGAAGGCGGCGGGCCGCGCAGCCATATCAGTGCAAGAACGCGCAAAGGCATCGAGCTGATCCCGTTGCCCCAGGTCATCTATTTCATTGCCGACCACAAGTACGTGACTTTGCGCCACGAAGCCGGCGAAGTCCTGCTGGACGAGCCGCTCAAGGCCCTGGAAGACGAATTCGGCGAGCGCTTCGTGCGCATCCACCGCAACGCGCTGGTCGCCCGTGAACGTATCGAACGCCTGCAGCGTACGCCGCTGGGGCATTTCCAACTGTACCTCAAAGGCCTGGACGGCGATGCCCTGACCGTCAGCCGCCGCCATGTGGCCGGCGTGCGCAAGATGATGCAGTCCCTCTGAGGCTGTTGCGGCTCCATCGCCGGCAAGCCGGCTCCCACAGGCTACCGCCAGGCTCGACTATTGCTCCATCCCTGTGGGAGCCGGCTTGCCGGCGATTGGCCCGGTGCAGACAACAGCGCACCCAGCTCTACTATCTGCAAGCGACCCCGACGATGCTGTTATCATCGACAGCATTTCTCTGGATCGGGGCGCTCCATGTCCACTCGCGAAATCCGCATTGCCACCCGTAAAAGTGCCTTGGCCTTGTGGCAGGCCGAATATGTCAAGGCGCGTCTGGAACAGGCCCATCCCGGCCTGGTTGTGACCTTGGTGCCCATGGTCAGCCGCGGCGACAAGCTGCTCGACGCGCCGCTGGCGAAGATCGGCGGCAAGGGCCTGTTCGTCAAGGAGCTGGAAACTGCCCTGCTGGACAATGAAGCCGACATCGCCGTGCACTCGATGAAGGACGTGCCCATGGACTTCCCCGAGGGCCTGGGCCTTTATTGCATCTGCGAGCGTGAAGACCCCCGCGATGCCTTCGTTTCCAACCGTTTCGCCAGCCTCGACGAATTGCCGGCCGGCAGCATCGTCGGCACGTCCAGCCTGCGCCGCCAGGCACAGTTGTTGGCACGCCGCCCAGACCTGCAGATCCGCTTCCTGCGCGGCAACGTCAATACCCGCCTGGCCAAGCTCGATGCCGGTGAATACGACGCCATCATCCTCGCCGCGGCCGGCCTGATCCGCCTGGGCTTCGAAGACCGCATCCGCTCCAGCATCAGTGTCGACGACAGCCTGCCGGCGGGCGGGCAGGGTGCGGTGGGGATCGAGTGCCGCAGCGCCGATCAGGCGATCCATGCCTTGCTGGCACCCTTGCACCACGCCGACACGGCCGACCGGGTGGTGGCCGAGCGGGCCCTGAACAAGCGCCTGAACGGCGGCTGCCAGGTGCCGATCGCCTGCTATGCGGTGCTCGAGGGCGAACAGCTGTGGCTGCGTGGCCTGGTCGGCCAGCCCAGCGGCGGCACCTTGCTGGTGGCCGATGCTCGGGCGCCGCGCGGTGAGGCCGAGGCGCTAGGCGTGCAGGTTGCCGAAGACCTGCTGGCACAAGGCGCTGAAGCGATCCTCAAGGAAGTCTATGGCGAGGCCGGCCACCCGTGAGCCCCTGGCGCCTGTTGCTGACCCGCCCTGAAGAGGAGTGCCAGGCACTGGCGCAAAGCCTCGCGCAGGTGGGTATCGCCAGCAGCAGCCTGCCCTTGCTGGCCATCGCACCCGTGGTGCTCGAGGCGGCGCAGGCCTTGGTGCTTGCGCAACTGCAGGCGTACCAGGCGATCATCGTGGTCAGCAAGCCGGCGGCACGCCTGCTGCTCGAACACCTGGCCAAGGCAGGCCTGCAGCCGCCAGGCCGGGGCTGGTTCACGGTGGGCGCGGCCACGGCCGAGGTGCTCAAGGGCCATGGCCTGCATGTCAGCTTCCCTGCACAAGGCGACGACAGCGAGGCCTTGCTCGCGCTGCCCCAGCTGCGCGAGGCTATCGCCGACGTCGCCAGGCCGCGGGTTTTGATCGTCCGTGGCGTGGGAGGTCGCGAACTGTTGGCCGGGCGTCTTGGAGAGCAAGGTGCTAGTGTCGATTATCTGGAACTGTATCGCCGCAACCTGCCGGAGTACCCGGCCGGTACCCTGCTGCGCCGCGTCGAGACGGAACGCCTCAACGGCCTGGTGGTCAGCAGTGGGCAGGGGCTCGAGCACCTGGTGCAACTGGCGGGTGCCGATTGGCCGCGTCTTGCGCCCCTGCCGTTGTTCGTGCCGAGCCCCAGGGTCGCCGAGCAAGCCAGGGCGGCGGGCGCCCAACAGATTGTGGATTGCCGTGGCGCCAGTGCCACGGCCTTGATTGCTGCGGTGCAGCGAAGTGCTGCACCTGCCGACTAAGGCGCTAAGCTGTATGCGACGCGCCCCCATGCAAAGGATGGATACGTGAGCGAAACTGTCTTGTCCAACAACGAACAACCTGCGGCGTCCGAGGCGCCGGAACCCACCTCCGCCACGCCTGCCAAGCGCTCTGGCAATGGCCTGGCCCTGTTGGCCCTGCTGCTGGGTGCAGCCGGGGTCGCGGTCGGTGGCTGGGGTGTCTGGCAAGTCCGCCAGCTGCAAGGCAGCGAGCAGGGCCAGGGCCAGCACCTGCAAACCCTCAACGAGCGCACGGCCTCCTTGCAGCAGCGCGAGCAGCAGATCAGCGCCCAGCTGGCCAGCCTGCCGGCGGCCAGTGAGCTGGAAGATCGCCGGCGCCTGGTGGCCCAGTTGCAAGGCGACCAGCAACGCCTGAGCCAGCGCCTGGAAACGGTGCTCGGTGAAAGCCGCAAGGAATGGCGCCTGGCCGAGGCCGAGCACCTGCTGCGCCTGGCTACCCTGCGCCTGTCGGCCCTACAGGACATCACCAGCGCCAAGGCACTGGTCGAAGGCGCCGACGAGATCCTGCGCGAGCAGAGCGACCCGGGTGCCTTCGCTGCCCGCGAGCAACTGGCCCGCAGCCTGGCGACCCTCAACAGCACCGAGCAGCCGGACCGCACTGGGCTGTTCCTCAAGCTTGCCGCCCAGCGCGAGCAGGTCCAGCAGCTCAGCGCCCAGTCGCCGGAATTCGATACCAAGGCCGACGCCCTGGGTGCGCTGACCGCCGACGGCGACGGTGCCAGCCGCCTGTCCCAGTGGTGGGCCGAGATCTCCAAGTATTTCCAGATCGAGTTCAATGCCGAGGAGAACGTGCGGCCGCTGCTGTCCGGGCAGTCGCTGAACCAGTTGCGCCTGGCCCTGAGCCTGACCATCGAACAGGCCCAGTGGGCCGCGCTCAATGGCGACGCCAAGGTCTATACGCAGGCCCTGGATGATGCGCGCAGCGTGCTGCTGGCCAACTTCAACGCCGACAACCCGCAGAGCAAGGCCATGCTTGCCAGCCTCAACGAGCTGGCCGAGCAACCGGTCTCGGTGGTCACCCCTGACCTGAGCGAGAGCCTGGCGGCGGTGCAGGCCTATATCCAGCGCAGCCACCTGCCGGCCGAAGCCGAAGGGGGCAAGCCATGAAGCGTGTCTACCTGCTGGCGGTGCTGGCGATCGTGCTGGCCGCGGCATTGGGCATCGCGGTCGCCAAGCACAGTGGCTACGTATTGATCGCCTATGGCGGGTTCCGTTACCAATCCGGGCTGTGGGCGGCCTTGGCGGCGCTGGTTGCCATCGTCGTGGCGCTCTGGCTGGTGCGTTACCTGGTGGGCCTGGTGCTGACCTCTACCGGTGTGGTCAACCCCTGGTCGCGCCGCAACCGCAGCCGGCGCACCCGTATCGCCATCGAGCAAGGCCAGCTGGATCTGGCCGAAGGCCGCTGGGCCAGTGCCCAGCGCCATCTGCACCGGGCGGCCGAGGCCGAGCGCCAGCCGTTGCTCTATTACCTTGGTGCGGCGCGTGCCGCCAACGAGCTGGGCCGGGCCGAGGAAAGCGACAACCTGCTCGAGCGTGCCCTCGAACGCCAGCCACAGGCCGAATTGGCCATTGCCCTGACTCACGCGCAATTGCAGATGGACCGTGGCGATATCGGCGGTGCCCACGAAACCCTGCTGGCCATGCAGGAGCGCCACCCGCACAACCCGCAGGTGCTGCGCCTGCTGCATCGCCTGCACCTGGAAACCGGGGACTGGTCGGCCCTGATTCGCCTGCTGCCCGAGTTGCGCAAGGGCAAGGTGCTGCCAGCCAAGGAACTGGCCGAATTGGAACAGCGTGCCTGGGGCCAGAACCTGGGGTTGGCCGCGACCCGCGGCGAAGACCCGCAGGCGGCCCGTCAGGCGCTGGAACGGGCCTGGCAGCAACTTACCGCCGCTCAGCGCCAGGAGCCGCAGCTGGTGTCGGCCTATGCCGAGCAATTGCGCCGCGTCGGTGCCCAGGGCGAGGCCGAGCAAGTGTTGCGGGCTGCGCTCAAGCGCCAATATGAAAGCCACCTGGCGCGGTTGTATGGCCTGGTGCGCGGTGACGATACCGCACGCCAGCTGCAAACCGCCGAGGGCTGGCTCAAGGACCATCCACAAGACCCGAGCCTGCTGTTGACCCTGGGGCGCCTGAGCCTGCAGAACCGCCTGTGGGGCAAGGCCCGCGACTACCTGGAGAGCAGCTTGCGCATGGAGCGCAACCCGGAAACCTGTGCCGAATTGGCCCGCCTGCTGGCCGGGCTCGGGGAAACCGAGCGCAGCAACCAGTTGTTCCAGGAAGGCCTGGGCCTGCTGGACGAACGCCTGCTGGCCCTGCCTCTGCCCGAAGGCGTGCGCGCCTGACCTGACCCAAGTGCCCACGCTACCCCGTGGGCACTTATGCCAGTAACTTCTCCGGTACCAGTGACAGGGTTTGCGACAGCCTGCTTCAGAAACCTCCTACGGAAATTTGAATACTTTCCTTTTCCAATCAGGGACTTGTCTCCCCAGTAGTGCCTTGAAACAAAGCGTGTCTTTCCTCTACCGTTCCGGGGTACTTCATCCAACCCGGGACTTTCTTCGCCCATGCTGCCGGCCCGTTTGCGCATTTTCTTCCTACCAGGCTGGCTCGCCTCGATGGCGGTCCTGATCGCCTCTTTCCATCTCGAGCATGTGTTGAACTTGATGCCATGTCCGCTGTGTTTCAGCCAGCGACTGTTGTTGGGGGTGTATTCGTTGGTATGCCTGTGCGCCATCATCCACAGGCCTCAGCTGCGTGGCAGGCGCAACTATGCCGGGCTGGCATTGGCCAGTTCGCTGGGTGGCGCGCTGCTGGCGGCGCGGCATGTCTGGTTGCAGGGGGCGGGGGTGGTGGTCGAGACCTGCCAGATGCCGTTTGGACGGGTGTTGGAGCAGTCCTGGCGCGAGGCTTTCAGGCAGCTTGTGTTCGGCGGCCCGGACTGCACGTCGCTGACCTGGAGCTTCATCGACCTGACCCTGCCCGAATGGAGCCTGCTGGCTTTCCTGCTGTTATCGGCGCTGCCCCTGGGGTGGCTGGTAGCGTATCGGTTGCACGTGCTCGGCAAAGGTTGACCCAGGGCAAGCGCGGCGGGATTGTTCGACCAGCGGTGCCTTCGAAGGGGATTAAACGCTTGTATGAACTTTGTCCGCTGCGTACCTTGAAGGCCAGCACGCGCGGGAATAATCTCCCAGCACGCATACCGAAAACACAACTGCTCGATGCCGTCCTGCTGATGTCACCTTTGTGCCGCGGTATTAGCGCACGAGGTGCAGCGGCATCTACCCAGAAGGGAAGAGATCGCCATGCTCGATAGTTGTCAGAACGCTCAGGAACGCTGGGGTGGGGTTCACAAGCTGATCGACCGTTGGCTCCAGGAACGGGCGGAGCTGGTCCAGGCCTTCCGCGCCTTGCGCGACGCCAAACCGGCCTTCGCCGACAAGGACAAGAACCGCGACTTCTGCGCGGTGCTGGTCGACTATGTTTCGGCGTGGCATTTCGAAGTGAGCGAGCAACTGGTCACGGAAGCCAAGGCGTTCGGTGACGACAAGGCCCTGAAACTGGCGGAAGAGATCAACCCGCGAATCAACGACATCACCCAGATCGCCCTGGCCTTCAACGACCACTGCGAAAAGGGGGAGTGCAAGGACACCGAGCGCTTCGCCGAAAAACTGGGCAAGCTCGGCAGCTTGCTGCATGAGCGCTTCGAATTGGAAGACTGCCTGATCGAAGTGCTGCACAACGCGCACAAGGAAGAGGGCGCGGTGCAGGCCTGACGGCCTGCGTCAGTCGGCGACCGCCAGCAATTCGATCTCGAATACCAGGGGCGTGTAGGGCGCGATCAGGTCGCCCGCGCCTTCGGCGCCATAGGCCTGCGCCGATGGGATCACCAGGCGCCATTTCGCCCCTGCTTTCATGTGCGGCAAGGCTGCTTGCCACCCCGCGATCACCGAATCCAGGCTGAACCACTGCGGTTGCAGGTTCTGGTCGAATACCGAGCCATCCGGCAGTTTCCCTACGTAGCGTACCTGCACCTTGCCCCCGGCCCTGGGGGCGTTGCCATTGCCACGCGCCAGTTCGGTATAGAGGATGCCCCCGGCCAGCTCATGCACGCCAGCGCGGGCCCGCTCGCTGGCCATGAAGCGTTTCTCGGCCGCCTCTAGCCGCTCGACCTCCGCCTGCGCTGCCGCTGTGTTGGCCTGCTCTTCGTGTTGCTGGAGGATGGCCTGCATGCGCGGCTTTTCCAGTTTCAATGGCTGGCCTTGATAGGCCTGGCGCAACCCTTCGACCAGCGCATCGAGTTGCAGGCCGGGGACTTCGGCGCGCAACCGTTCACCGAGGCTTGCGCCCAGGCTGTAGGCCAGGTCGTGGTCATTGGCAGGGGTATCAGGAGCGGCCAGGGCAAAAGGGGCCGCCAGGCACAGGCACAGAACAAGATAACGAGGCACGTTCAACTCCGGCTGGGAGGAAGGAAAAGTATGCCAGCCTTGTTGCCAAAAGAGATGTAAATATCAGCAACACTTTATTGACCAACTACACTTGCACCGAGCTGCAAGATAACAACTTAGCCCAGGCATGCAACGCGGCATCAATATTACTGTCAACATGCCCTAGCGGCGTAAGCAGCAGAAGCATAGTATGAGCCGCACTCTCGTCAGCCAGGAGGTAAGCCATGTCGGCCAAGAAGAAGCCAGTCAGTACGCCGTTGCACCTGCTCCAACAACTTTCGGGCAGCCTGCTCGAACATTTGGAAGATGCCTGCTCGCAAGCGCTGGCTGACGCCGAGAAACTGCTGGCCAAGTTGGAAAAGCAACGTGGCAAGGCGCAGGAGAAACTCCACAATGCGCGCCTGAAGTTGCAGGACGCTGCCAAGGCCGGCAAAGCCAAGGCCCAGGGCAAGGCCCAGAAAGCAGCCGGCGAACTTGAAGAGTTGCTCGATTCGCTCAAAGAGCGTCAGGCACAAACTCGCACTTATATTCAACAGCTCAAGCGTGATGCCCAGGAAAGCCTGAAGCTGGCGCAGGGTGTCGGCAAAGTACGCGAAGCCGCCGGCAAGGCGCTTGACCAACGTGCTGCCGCGGCCAAGGCCCCGGCCCGGGTGGTCGCCAAACCAGCAGCCAAGACTCCGGTGAAAGCCGCGGCCAAACCGGCTGCCAAGCCGGCCGCCAAAGCGGCTGCAGCCAAGGCCCCAGCCAAGGCTTCCGCTAAACCGGCCACCGCTCGCGCTGCCGCTGCCAAGCCTGCTGCAAAACCGGCCGCCGCCAAAGCCGCTACCGCCAAGCCGGCTACCCGCGCCGCCGCGAAGCCTGCAGCCAAACCTGCTGCTGCGAAGGCCGCTGCCGCCAAGCCTGCCGCGCGTACCGCTGCTGCCAAGCCAGTTGCGGCTAAAGCTGCCGCTGCCAAACCTGCTGCCAAAGCCACGGCCGCCAAGCCAGCTGCCGCCAAGGCCGCCACCGCGAAGCCTGCAGCCAAATCGGCCGCCACCAAGGCTGCTGCTGCCAAGCCTGCCGCCAAACCGACCGCGGCCAAGAAGGTCGCAGCCAAGCCGGCTGCCAAACCTGCTGCCGCCAAGGCCACCGCGAGCAAGCCAGCAGCCAAACCCGCTGCGGCAAAAGCCCCGGCCAAGCCAGCTGCAGCCAAGCCGGCCGCCAGCAAGCCCGCCGAAGCCAAGCCAGCCGTACCGGCGGCCAGCAGCCCAGCGCCTGCGACCAACTCGGCAGCGCCGGCCGCCGCTTCGCCAGCACCGGCCAGCAGCCCGGTTCAGTCGCCTTCGTCGGCGTCCTGACGCCCTTCGGCCATGACGCGCAGCTGATGCAGCGCGTCGTGGTCGCGGGCTTGCTCCGGCGCGAGCCAGGGCAACCAGTCTTCTACAGGGTGGCCCTGCGTCGTGGGCCACGCCTGTGCCCGCTGCTCCAGGCGTGCCAGCAAGGTGCGCTCGGCTTCCAGTTCCAGCCCTTTTACCTGTTCACGCAGCACTGCCAACTGTGGGTCGTCCTGCGCGCCGGCACGCCACTGTTGGCGTAGCTCGCGTAATGGCGCCACGACCTGTCGTTGCCAGGGCGCGGCAAGGTTCTGCAATGCCCGCACCCGCTCGGCCTCAGGTGCCACACCGCGCGCTCGCAGCCAGGTGCCGCACAGCAGCAGGCAGACATCAGCGCCCAGTGCCTGCAAGGTCAGGCAGGCGCTTTCAACTCCTGGCCGGGCGTACAGGGCCAGGGCGTGGTTCCACAAATCGTTGTGCATGTTCGGGCTCGCCAGTGGTCAAGGTGGCCTGTGTGCTCCAGTGGGAAGCTGATAGACTCCGCGACCATCATGATCAGACTATCCAACCTCACTTTACAGCGTGGTCCGCAGCGCTTGCTAGAAGGCGCCGAGATGACCCTGCACGCCGGTCACAAGGCCGGCCTGATCGGCGCCAACGGCGCCGGAAAATCCAGCCTGTTCGCCTTGCTGCGCGGCGAGCTGTCGCCCGATGGCGGCGACTGCCACTTGCCGGCCGACTGGCGCATCGCCCACATGCGCCAGGAAGTCGATACCCTCGACCGCCTGGCGGTGGACTATGTGCTCGACGGTGACGTGCGCCTGCGCAAGGTCCAGGCCGAACTGGCCGTCGCCGAGGCTGCCCATGACGGCACCGCCCTGGCACGCCTGCACAGTGAGCTGGACAGCGCCGACGGCTATACCGCCGACGCTCGCGCGCGCAAGCTATTGGCGGGCCTCGGGTTCACTGCCGAACAGATGGATCGTCGCGTCGGCGACTTCTCCGGTGGCTGGCGGATGCGTCTGAACCTGGCCCAGGCATTGATGTGCCCGTCCGACCTGCTGCTGCTCGACGAACCCACCAACCACCTGGACCTGGACGCCATCCTCTGGCTGGAAGACTGGCTCAAGGGCTACCCCGGCACGTTGTTGCTGATCTCCCACGACCGTGACTTCCTCGATGCGGTGGTCGACCATGTGGTGCATGTCGAACAGCGCAAGCTCAACCTCTACAAGGGTGGCTACACCGCCTTCGAGCGCACCCGGGCCGAGCGCCTGGCGCAGCAGCAACAGGCCTACGAGAAGCAGCAGGCCCGCCGTGCGCACATGGAGAAGTACATCGCCCGCTTCCGCGCCCAGGCCACCAAGGCCCGCCAAGCGCAGAGCCGGATCAAGGCGCTGGAGCGGATGGAAGAGCTGTCGGCGGCCCATGTGGATTCGCCGTTCGATTTCGTGTTCCGCGAGTCGGAGAAGATCTCCAACCCCTTGCTCGATCTCTCCGAAGGTCGGCTCGGCTATGGTGACAAGGCCGTCCTGGAGAAGGTCAAGCTGCAGCTGGCGCCCGGGGCCCGCATTGGCCTGCTCGGCCCCAACGGCGCCGGCAAGTCGACCCTGATCAAGAACCTGGCCGGTGAACTGCAACCGCTCGCCGGGCGCCTGGTGCGTGGCGAGAACCTGGCTGTGGGCTACTTCGCCCAGCACCAGCTCGACTCGCTGGACGACAAGGCCAGCCCGTTGCTGCACCTGCAACGCATCGCGCCTGCCGAGCGCGAGCAGACCCTGCGTGACTTCCTCGGTGGCTTCGACTTCCACGGTGACCGGGTCGACGAGCCGGTGGTGAATTTCTCCGGTGGCGAGAAGGCGCGCTTGGCCCTGGCGTTGATCGCCTGGGAGCGGCCCAACCTGCTGCTGCTCGACGAACCGACCAACCACCTGGACCTGGAAATGCGCCTGGCCTTGACCATGGCCCTGCAGGAATTCAGCGGCGCGGTGGTGGTGGTTTCCCACGACCGCCACCTGCTCAAGAGCACCACCAACGACTTCCTGCTGGTGGCCGATGGCAAGGTCGAGGCCTTCGATGGCGACCTGGACGACTACAGCCGCTGGCTGATCGACTACCGCCAGCGCAGCGCCCCTGCCAGCAATGCCCCGGCCAACCCGGACAAGACCGACAAGAAGGCCCAGCGCCAGGCCGCCGCCGCCTTGCGTCAGCAATTGGCGCCGCACAAGCGCGCTGCCGAGAAGCTGGAAACCGAGCTGAACCAGGTGCATGGGCAACTGGCCGAGATCGAAGCCGCCCTGGGCGAGGCCGGCCTCTACGAAGCGGCCCGCAAGGATGAACTGCGTGACCTGCTGGCCCGCCAGACCCAGCTCAAGCAGCGCGAAGGCGAGCTTGAGGAAGCCTGGATGGAAGCCCTGGAGACGCTCGAGAGCATGCAGGCCGAACTCGAGGCGCTGTCCTGATGGAGGAACTGCGTTCGCTGCTGCCAGGGCAATGGATGGATGCGTTCTGGCTGGGGTTGCAGATCCTGCTGATCCTGATCGCCGCGTTCATCCTGCAGCGGGTGGTCGCCCGGGGTCTGAAGAGCCTGGGCGAGCGCTACCCGCTGCCGCCGGAACTGCTGGTGCCGGTGCGTGGTGGCCTGCGCTGGCTGATCATGGGCAGTGCGCTGTTGTTCGTGCTGGAGCGCCTAGGCGTTTCGGCAACGGTACTGTGGACGGCGCTGTCGGGCTTCGTGGCCGTGGCGGCGGTGGCGTTCTTCGCTATCTGGAGCGTGTTGTCCAACCTGCTCTGCGCGGTGCTGATCTTCACGGTTGGCCCGTTTCGTATCGGCGATGTGGTGGAACTGGTCGACACCCTGGACAAGCCCGGGGTCAAGGGCCGGGTGATCGCCATCAACCTGTTGTACACCACGTTGATGGAAACGCCCGAGGCGGGCGGGGCGCTGGTGCAGGTGCCGAACAGCCAGTTCTTCCAGAAGGCCGTGCGCCGCTGGCGTGGGACCGAGGTGCCGGTCGTCGTCAAGCCGGAGTCCACGGGAGCCGACTGAGGCGCTACCTGTTGGTATCGGCGGTGCGCTCACGTGTTGGGGCTGCTTTGCAGCCCTCTCGCGGCACAAGGCCGCGCCTACAGAAGCGGCCTTGTGCCCGGGAAAAGGGCTCGCAGCGCCCCCAATCTGCATCGACGCTATAAATTCTTCTGGTCATTTTTTCGCCAAAACCTTAGCTTAACGTTTTGCAACATTTGTTCGAGCGAGGTGTGCGATGTCGATGGAAACCTGGTTGGCCTTTTTTGCCGCATGCTGGGTGATCAGCCTGTCGCCGGGTGCCGGGGCCATTGCCTCGATGTCCAGCGGGCTGCAGTACGGCTTTTGGCGTGGATACTGGAACGCCCTGGGCCTGCAGCTGGGCCTGATCGTGCAGATCGCCGTCATCGCCGCCGGTGTGGGTGCCATCCTCGCGGCGTCGGCGACTGCCTTCCAGCTCATCAAATGGTTCGGCGTCGGCTACCTGGTGTACCTGGCCTACAAGCAATGGCGTGCCTTGCCCATGGACATGAGCGATTCGTCCGCCGTGCGGCCGATCGGCAAGCCATTGAGCCTGGTGTTCCGAGGTTTCCTGGTCAACGTCAGCAACCCCAAGGCCCTGGTGTTCATGCTGGCCGTGCTGCCGCAGTTCATCAACCCCCATGAGCCGCTGCTGCCACAGTACCTGGCCATCACCGCGACCATGATCACCGTCGACATGCTGGTGATGGCAGGCTATACGGGGCTGGCCGCACGCGTGCTGCGGCTGCTGCGCACGCCCAAGCAGCAGAAGCGCTTGAACCGCACCTTCGCCGGGCTGTTCATCGGTGCAGCGACCTTCCTGGCCACCTTGCGCCGCGCGCCGGTCTGACTGGCCTTGCTTAGGAGATCACCCGCTGCGCTGTCGCCCAAAGAACAGGTGGCTAGCGCTGGTCTCTCTGTGGGAGCGGGCTTGTCCCGCGATTGGGCCGGGCCCGATGTCACGGCTGTTTGTCGACCAACCCCTTGAGCAGGTCCACCGGCAGCGGAAAGACGATGGTCGAGCTCTTGTCTCCGGCAATCGTTCCCAGGGTTTGCATGTAGCGCAGCTGCATCGCCCCAGGTTCCTTGCCGAGCATCTGCGCGGCCTGCATCAATTTCTCCGAGGCCTGCAATTCCCCTTCGGCGTGGATCACCTTGGCCCGTCGCTCGCGTTCGGCTTCAGCCTGGCGGGCGATGGCGCGCACCATCGACTCGTTGAGGTCGACGTGCTTGATCTCGACATTGGCCACCTTGATGCCCCAGGCGTCGGTCTGGGCGTCCAGCACCTGGCGGATGTCTGAGTTCAGTTGCTCGCGCTCGGCCAACAACTCGTCGAGCTCATGCTTGCCCAGTACCGCACGCAGAGTGGTCTGGGCCAGCTGGCTGGTGGCGCTGAAGAAATCCTCCACCTGGATGATCGCCTTCTGTGGGTCGAGCACACGGAAATACACCACGGCATTGACCTTGACCGAGACGTTGTCGCGGGTGATCACGTCCTGGGTCGGCACGTCGAGCACCACCGTACGCAGGTCGACCCGCACCATCTGCTGGATACCCGGGATCAGCAGGATCAGGCCAGGCCCCTTGACCTGCCAGAAGCGCCCCAGCTGGAACACTACGCCTCGCTCGTACTCGCGCAGGATGCGCAGGGCCGACAGCAACAGCAGGCCCAGGACCGCTAGTACCGCACCGAAACCGAATTGAACGAACATCGTCACTCTCCTTGCGCGCTGGGCGCGGTGGCGCTGACCTCCAGCATCACGCCCCGGCGGGCTGTCACGCGCACGTGTTGCCCAGCTTGCAACGGGGTCGCGCACCGGGCTTGCCATTGTTCGCCCTGGGCCTGCACCGAGCCGCAGAACGGGTTGTCCGCCATCACCTGGGTCACCGTGACCAGGCTACCGACCAGGCCGGCATCGCCGCTGACCAGGGCGCGTTGCCGTGCCTTGATGGCCATGCCCAGCACACCGCCGAGCAGCAGGGCCGAGACCACCGCCAGGGCGACGATCAACGCCAGCGGGATGCCGAAGCCAGGGGCGTCGGTGTCGATCAGGATCACCGCGCCCACCACGAAGGCGACCACGCCGCCGAAGCCGACCACGCCGAAGCTGGGCAAAAACGCCTCGGCGACCATGAACGCCACGCCGAGCAGCACCAATGCCACCCCGGCATAGCTCACCGGCAACAATTGCAGGGCGTACAAGGCCAGCAGCAGGCAGATCCCACCTACCACGCCGCCGACACCGGAGCCTGGGTTGATGAATTCGAACAGCAGGCCGTAGATGCCGATCATGATCAGGATCAGCGCCACGCTCGGGTTGGTGATCACCGCCAGCAGGCGGGTGCGCCAGTCGGGCAGGTGTTCGACGATGGCCGCGCCTGCGGTGTGCAACTGGCGGGGCTGGTCGGCGGCGACCAGGGTCCTGCCGTCCAGTTGTGCGAGCAGCTCGGGCAGGTCGCGGGCCACCTGGTCGATGACCTTGATGCGCAGCGCCTCGCTGGCCGACAGGCTCACCGCCTCGCGCACCGCCTGTTCCGCCCAGTCGGCGTTGCGCCCGCGCAGTTGAGCCAGGCCGCGGATATAGGCCGCGGCGTCGTTGACCTGCTTGCGGGCCAGGGCATCGTCCTCACGGGACTCGTCGGGCGCCGGTTTGCCAGGCGACGGCGCGCCTACCTGCACCGGCGTGGCCGCGCCCAGGTTGGTGCCTGGGGCCATGGCCGCCACGTGGCTGGCGTACAGGATGTACGTCCCGGCGCTGGCTGCGCGGGCGCCGCCGGGGGCGACGAAGCTGGCCACCGGCACGGGGCTGGCGAGAATGGCCTTGATGATCTGGCGCATGGCGGTGTCCAGCCCGCCGGGCGTGTCCAGGCGGATCACCACCAGCTGCGCACCTTGCTCCTGGGCCTGCTCCAGGCCGCGCACCAGGTAATCGGCACTGGCCGGGCCGATGGCGTCGTCCACGCTCAGCACCCAGACGCTGGCGCCGGGCACCGCCTGGCCGCCCGGGACGATGCCGAGCAACAGCACGAGCAGCAGCCAGCGCCAGCAGCGAGCGATCACCTGTCGTCACCTTGTCCGGACCTGTTACCGAAGTTTAGTCGTGCCTGCCGGACCACGGCCTAAACTTGCAGATGGGGGTAAACCGGAGGTGCATCATGCGTATGGCCAAGACCCTGCAGCAGCGCCTGGACAAGGCCAACTGCGATTACGACATCATTCCCCATCCTCACTCGGCCACGAGCCTGGAGTCGGCACGCACGGCCGGCGTTCCCGCAGAGCGGGTCGCCAAGTCGGTGATGCTCGACGACCGCCATGGCAACTACATCATGGCCGTGCTACCGGCCAACCGGCATCTGGACATGAGCAAGATCCGCATGTCCGGCGCCTGGCAACTGACCCGCGAAAGCGGCCTGCCGACCCTGTTCGGCGACTGCGAGCGTGGCGCCGTGCCAGCGCTTGGCGATGCCTATGACATAAAAATGCTGCTCGACCCGAGCCTTACCCGCCAGGGCGATGTCTACCTGGAGGCGGGTGACCACGATCACTTGATCCACATGAGCATGGAACAGTACCTGAAGCTGGTTCCGCATGCCGAAGTGCGCGAACTGTGCTGATGTCCCTCAACCCATTGCCGGGCTGGCGTCGTGGACGACCCGCCCGGCCGCAGGAGGAATCATGGAAGCACCGATCCATCCGTTCGCCGAACTGTTCAAGCAACTGGGGCTGGCGGACGATGCCGAGAGCATCGACAAGTTCATCACCACCCATTCACCGCTCAAGAACGAGATCAAGCTGGTGGATGCGCCGTTCTGGACCGAGGCCCAGCGGGCCTTTCTCAAAGAGAGCGTGATAGACGACGCCGATTGGGCGGTGCCGTTCGATCAACTCAACGAGGCCTTGCGCCGACCCAGGAAATAAAACGCCGAGTGGCACCTGATGGGTGAGAGGGCCGTTGCTATGCTCAGGTAAAACAACAGGGGATAGCGTGATGAAAGATCCCTACGCATCAGGTTTCTGGTGCTCCGTGACGATCCTGGGCATCCTGACGGCCGGTTACTTCTACGGTATTCGCCATGTCCACTCCATGGGCCACGCGCTACAGTTCATGTATGCCGCTGCCGCGGTCACGGCGGCAGCGGTGCTTTGCGTGCTGGCCTGGATCGCCTGGCAACAGTTGCGCTTGAACAAGCGCGAGGTGAGCCAGGGGCATACGCTGTTGACTATCTGGAACACCAAGGTCGCCCTGCGGCGGGTCGAAACCGTGTTCGATCGCTATTTCTGGGGCAGCTACTGGCATTCCGGGCGGACCTTCGAGGAGGTCATGGGCGAGCTCAAGGGCACGCCGCTGGAGCAAAGCCTGGATGCGCTCAAGCGCCAATGCCGGGAGCTGGACCGGGAAGTCCACGACCACCAGCACCGCTGGCTGGCCAACGCCCGTGACCTCTCCAGCGTGGCCACGGCCATGGCCCGCGAGCGTTATCAGCTGGACTTGTGTGACTCGCAAGGGCGCGAGGGGGGCAACACGGCCGTGCTCAACCGCGACTTGGAAGTGCTGGTGTACACCTGGTCGGCGCGCCTGCGCAGCTTTGACCATCAGCTGGACGAGCTGGAGCGTGGCTACCATTGATGGGTATGCAGCCCTTTCGCGGGCCAAAGCCGCGCCCCCAGGGGGTGTGTGGGGGGCGGTGTGGCGCGGGGGGGGCGCGGGGGCGGCCCCCCTTCAGATGATCCGCGGGGGTCCAGGGC
>NZ_JBLUPY010000045.1:0-35207 GCF_048068215.1 Pseudomonas sp. NY15372 | reverse complement strand
GCGTGGCGTTTTATTTTACCAACCCCGGGGGCCGGTTTGCGGCCCGTTCGGCGCCCCACGCCCGACCCACAACCCACCACACCCGCCCTGTCGGCGGGCCTTTGTGCCGCGAACGGGCTGCAACGCATCTGCGCTATCAGCTCACGCATTCGAACTGCTCCGGCCAGTCGCGCCGGATGAATACCTGCCCCTCGCGCCGCACCTGGCGTACCGCGTCCAGATCCACCTCGCAGACCAGCCAACGGCTACGCGCCGGGCACAGCTCGGCACTCTCGGCGACCACCCCGTTGCTCGGCATGCCGTGATCCGGCGGCACGAACAGCCCTGCCCGCCCGATATTTTCATCCAACGCTGGCGACCAGGCCGCCATACCCACCGTTGGGCTTTGCAGAACCGCGATCTGGTTCTCCAATGCCCGTGCTTGGGCCCCAATGCGCACTCGGTGGTAGCCAGCCTCGGTGTCGGTGCAGCTCGGCGCCAGGATCAGGTCGGCGCCGCCTTCAGCCAAGTGGCGGGCCAGCATGGGGAACTCGTTGTCATAGCAGATCAGGATGCCCAGGCGCCCCAAGGCCGTGTCGAACACCTTGAGCCCTTGACCTGCCGCGATCCCCCACTGTTCCCGCTCGAAGCGGGTCATGATCAGCTTGTCCTGGTACCCCAGCACGCCGTCCGGGCCGAACAGCCAGGCACGGTTGCGATAGCAGCCATCGGCATCGAGCACCGGCAGGCTGCCCGGCTGAAGATAGATGCGCCAACGCCGGGCAATGCTTTCGCACAGCGCCAGCCAAGGCTCGACCAACGGCTGGATACCCGAAATGGAGCCCTTCAGGTCGCTGCGCTGATCCGACGCCAGCTGGCCGCTGAGCACCAGGCCTGCATACTCCGGCAACAGCAGCAACTGTGCACCGCCCTCGACGGCCTCAGCGCACAAGGCCTGGAAGTGGTCGGCATAGGCCTCCCAGGTCTCGTGCAGCTCGATGGCGTACTGGCAGGCGGCGAGGCGGATCATATCGGCAGTTCCTTGAGCCAGAACGACATGATCTTGGACGACGCCTGTTCGTCGTCCAGGTCGCGCCAGGCGTAGGTCGTGCGCAGGGACGGGTCGTGAAGGAAGCCGCGGTTACGCCAGAATCCATGCAACGGCTTGTAATCCGAAGGCCGTCGCGGGTGCCCGGCCGGGCGTTCCACGGCGCAGAAGGCGCAATAGTCGAACTCGGCGAGCTTGTGGGCGTAGGACTCGCGCTCGATAAAGAAGCGCACGCCCAGCCCCTGGCCACGGTAGGCCGGCAACAGCACCGACTCGCCGAAGTAATAGACGCTGGCCGGATCTCGTCCCTGGGCCAGGAACGGCTGCTGAAACTCGGGCGTTTCGTCGACCAGGGGCAGGCCGGTGGAGGCACCGACCACCTTGCCCTGGTCGATGGCCAGCACCGCCAGGCTACGCCCGGAGCGGGCATAAGTGGACAGGTAGTCGGCCTCGTACTCCGGCGTACCGTCGTAAAGGTAGGGAAACTCGCGGAACACCGTCAGGCGCAGGCGAGCGAGGTCATCGATGTAAGGCGCAATGGCTGCGCCGTGCAACAGGCGGATTTCCATGCGTAGCGGTCGTTTTGTCGATGTGGATGACGCGCTCGGCTAAGCCGGGCTTGAGGGGAAACCCTATCATCCGGGCCAAGCCATTCCCTTTCCCGTACACGACAGGAACATTGCCATGACCGCTACCGAGCTTGTGAACGCCTACTACGCAGCCTTTAACGCCGGGGACATGCCGACCTTCCTTGGTTTGTTGAGCGAGGACGTGATCCACGACATCAACCAGGGCGAGCGGCAGATGGGGAAGGCGGCGTTTGCCGGGTTCATGGAGAAGATGAACCGCTGCTACCGGGAGCGGCTGGCCGATATCGTGGTCATGCAGAATGCCGATGGCAGCCGGGCGGCAGCGGAGTTCACGGTGCATGGGGAGTACCTGGCCGATGACGAGGGCTTGCCGCCGGCCAAGGGGCAGACCTATGTGCTGCCGGCTGGCGCGTTCTTCTACATTCATTGCGGGAAGATTGCGCGGGTGACCAACTATTACAACTTGAATGATTGGATCGAGCAGGTTGGGTAGGGTTTTCTCTTTGGCTGGGCTGGGCGCCCTCATAGAACAACGCATAACTAGTGGATTTTTCGGGCCTTGTGGGAGCGGCACCGCCGCTCCCACAAGGGGGCGGCGTAGCCCGAACGGCTGGGTAATTTCCCACAGGGACGGCGCAAGCTCGAGAATTAGGCGGTCCCTGCAACAACCACTCAACCGACCCAACCAGCCGATCAGGAAATCCGCGTCCCAAGCACCTTGAGAAACGCCGCCAGCCAAGCCGGATGCGCTGGCCAGGCTGGCGCAGTCACCAGGTTCCCATCCACATGCGCCTGGTCCATGGCAATATCCACGAATCGCCCCCCCGCCAACCGCACTTCCGGCGCACATGCCGGGTACGCACTGCAGGCCCGCCCCTCCAGCACCCCGGCAGCCGCCAGCAATTGCGCCCCATGACACACCGCCGCAATCGGCTTGCCCGCCTGGTCGAACGCCTTCACCAACGCCAGCACCCGCTCGTCCAGCCGCAGGTATTCAGGCGCCCGCCCCCCTGGGATCAGCAACCCGTCGTACCCCTCGGCCCGCACCTGCACGAAGTCGTAGTTCAAGGCAAAGTTGTGCCCAGGCTTCTCGCTGTAGGTCTGGTCCCCCTCGAAATCATGGATCGCCGTGCGCACCGTCTGCCCCGCCAGCTTCTCCGGGCACACCGCATGCACCGTATGGCCGACCATCTTCAGGGCCTGGAACGGCACCATCACCTCGTAGTCCTCGACGAAGTCGCCCACCAGCATGAGAATCTTCTTGGCCGTCATCGCATCCACTCCGTTGCGTTGCATGGGAACAATCCCTGCACGATAGTCTGCTTCCACGCCGACGGGTATCCGCTGCAACGCTAATCGCGACGATTGAGCAGGTTGACCACCAGGCGGTCCAGCCACCCCCACATCCGCTGCTGCATCCGGCGCCAGAACGGGCGAGCGTTCCAGCGCCCCAGGTCGACCTCCTGGCTGAGGCCAAAGTCCCGCTCGAAACTGGCCACCACCGCAGCAGTCAAGGGCGGGTCGAGGGCCTCGACGTTGGCCTCGAGGTTGAAGTGCAGGTTCCAGTGGTCGAAATTGCACGACCCGACACTGACCCAGTCGTCCACCAGCACCATCTTCAGGTGCAGGAAGCACGGTTGGTACTCGAAGATCCGTACGCCGGCGCGCAGCAGGCGCGGGTAGTAGCGGTGCCCGGCGTAGCGCACAGCCGGGTGGTCGGTGCGTGGGCCGGTAAGCAGCAGGCGCACGTCGATGCCTTTCTGCGCGGCGCGACGCAAGGAACGGCGCACGCTGAAGGTCGGCAGGAAATATGGCGTCGCCAGCCAGATACGGCGTTGACCACTGTTCAAGGCACGCACCAGCGAATGCAGGATGTCCTGGTGCTGACGGGCGTCGGCATAGGCCACCCGGCCCATGCCCTGGCCCTGGGCCGGCACCCGTGGCAGGCGCGGCAGGCCGAAGCCTTCCGGCGGACGCCAGGCGGTACGTCGATTGTTGGCATGCCATTGGCGGTCGAACAACAACTGCCAGTCGGTGACGATCGGCCCCTCCATGCGCACCATCACTTCATGCCACTCGCTGGTGTCGACTCCCGGCGTCCAGAATTCATCCGTGACACCCGTGCCACCTACCACCGCCCAGCGCTCATCCACCAGCAGCAGTTTGCGGTGGTCACGGTAGAGGTTGCGAAACCCGCGTCGCCAGCGGATGCGGTTGTAGTAGCGCAGGTAGACCCCGGCGGCCTCCAGGCGCTCGCGCAAAGCCGAAGGGAATGCCAGCGAGCCGTAGTCGTCGAACAGGCAGCGCACCCGTACACCACGGGCAGCGGCCTGCTCCAGGGCCTCGACCACCGCCTCGGCACAGGCTCCCCCTTCCACCAAGTACAGTTCCAGGTCGATCTGGAACTCGGCGCGCACGATCGCCAGGAGCATGCGCGGGAAAAAATCGGGGCCGTCGATCAGCAGCTCGAATTCGTTGCCATCCCGCCAGGGGAAGACCGGCCCGGGCATGTCAGCGCGCGGAGAAGATCAGCACCGCGCTCACCGGCACCGATGGGCTGATGGAAGAGGCACCGGCGAGCTTGCGCAACGTCGCCAGGCCCGGCAGCAGGTCGAAGTCCTCGGCACGCAGCAACAGGGGCTCCAGGGTCACCACCTGGAAACGACGCTCGTCCAGGCGAGTGGCCAACAGCAGGGTGCTGTAGCTATGCGACTGGCCATGCAGGGTCACGGTCACCGGCAGGCGCAACTCCACCTGGGCACCGTTGGCCAGGTCGTTGATCGGGCCCAGGTCGATCTTTGCCTGCACCGTGGCTTCGGGGAACTTGGCGACTTCGAACAATTCCTTGCGCATGCGCTCGTCACGCAGCGGGATGCCGCCGCTGACCGAGTCCATCTCGATGCGCAGCTGCGCAGCGCCGTTACGATCCACTGTGCCGTGGAACACCAAAAAGCGGTGTACCTCGGCAGTATCCCCATTCTTGCTGGTGACGAAGGACAGGCGCGACGACTCACCATCGAGGTGCCAGTTGGCATGGGCAGGCAGGCACAGGGCCAGCAACAGGGCGGGTAACAGGCAGGGCAGCTTGAACATGGGAAATCCTGTGTAACAAGGCCGTCAACCTTACCCGCACGCCCTCACGGCAGCAAGCGGCAGCCCTCGCGCGCGCCCTGCCAGGCCGCCTGGTGGCGACGCCCCAGGCCTTCGGCGAGTACATGCCGTTCGACGCTGTCTTCCTCCAGCCGCCCCAAGGGCAGGTACTGCTTCACGTACCCTCGGCAATAGGCCTGGTCGAAACCCATGACGAAGCGGCACGAGCAATACTCCTTCGCCGAGTACGCCGAGAGGATGCCTGGGAAGTCCGCCAAGGCCTGGCGCTCGTACCAGGCCCAGGCCAGCAGGGCCAACACCAGCCCAGCCAATACGCGCTTCATGCACCCTCCCCGGCCATGGCCGACAATATTCGCTCGAGCAGCTCGTCGTGCCGGTAGCGGCCATCTCGGTCATCGGCGTAGCGCACGATCACCAGCTTTCGCGACGGCACGACATAGAGCGCCTGCCCCCAGTGGCCAAGCGCAGCAAAAGTGTCCTCCGGCGCGCTGGGCCAAGGCCGGGAGCTACCCGGCAGGGGTTGGTTGAGCCACCAGTGCCCGCCGGGGTTGGCTTCGCCGGGAATCGCCTGGGCATGCGCAAACAGCTGTCGGTTGAAGGCCACCCAATCGGCCGGTAGCACTTGCCGGCCGTGCCACCGCCCATCACGCAGCATCAGCAGGCCGATGCGGGCAAGGTCGCGGGCACTGAGATAAAGGTACGAGGAACCCACGTAGGTACCGGCACCGTCACGCTCCCAGACCGCGCTGCGAATGCCCAGCGGCTCGAACAGCGCCTGCCAGGGATACGCCTCGTAACGACCTGGCACCAGCATGCCGCGTAGGGCCGCGGCCAGCAGGTTGCTGTCGCCGCTGGAGTAGCGAAAGCCTTCGCCAGGCGCCTGGGCAGCCGGCTGCGAGGCAGTGAAGGCCGCCATGTCGCTGTGACCCCGGGTATAGAGCATGGCCACCACCGATGACTTGAGCGGCGCGTATTCATAGTCCTCCTGCCAGGCCAGGCCACTGGCCCAGTGCAGCAGGTCGACCAGGCGTAACCGGGGGTGGGCGTGAAGCAGCGGGTAGTAGCGCGACGCCGGGTCCTCCAGAGCGAAGCGCCCCTCGCCGTAGGCAACGCCGAGGACGGTGGCGAGCACGCTCTTGCTCACCGACCAGGTCAGGTGCGCCGTGTCCGGCCCGGTGGGCGCGGTGTAACGTTCGTACAGGATGCGGCCATCGCGCACGATCAGCAGCGCATCGGTGCGTGCCCCTGTGCGCCCGCCCTCGTCACGTGGCGGGAAGGCGTACGCGTCCACCGCCTGCCAGTCGATCTTCGCAGGTTCACGGCTCCAGTTCGTCTCCGGCCACGGCTCGGCCCAAGCCGAAAGGCTCACCAGGCCCAGGACACCCAGCAGTTTCCCCAACACACCCATGGCCAGCCCTCACATCGCGGATCGGGCGAGCCTGCCAGGGTTTCATGACAGCCCGGCGGCGGCCCAGGCCTTCTGCAAACGTTTCTCCCGGGCCGCCGTGGCCAACGCCAGCACGCCCTGATCGCGCTGCCACAGCTGCGCCCATTGCGCCGGGCCTGCGGCCAGCGCCTTGTCGATGGCTTCACGCAGGCTCTGGAACTGGGCGAACAAGCCCCCCAGCAACAGGTGGCAGGCCGCACTGTCCGCGCATTGCCGGCTGCCTTCGGCGCAACCGCCGAGCAACCCCAGCAAACGCAGCTGCAGGTCCTGAGGCCAGCCGCTCTCCTGGCCGACGCCGTACAGCCAAGCTACCAGTGCAGCGAGCACGTAAAGGTCCTCGAGGGAACGGAAGGGCTTGACGTAGGCGTCCCAACCGTCGCCTGCCAGTAGTTCGCAGCTGGCCTGGTGCAGTTGCAGGCGGGCATGCCCGACCTCAGGCATCAACGGCAACGTAGGCAAAGGCTCCAGTGCGACACCGGGCTCCCCTGGGTAGACCACGGCCAGTTGCAGGCGTGGCGCCTCCCCCTGCCCTTCGCTGCGCGCGGCCACCAGCAACCATTCGGCCTCCAGGCCTGCGGTGACGAAATCCTTGCGGCCGGTCAGGCGCAGGTCCTCGAGGCGGGTCTGCATGTCCGCCGGCCGTACACTGCGCCGCTCGGTGGCACACAGGGCGCCCAAGCTGGCAGGGGCACTGGGCCAGAGCACGCGCAACGCCGCCTGGTAGCCCACCAGGAACGCCAGGCCGGGGGTGGCCATGGCCCGGCCGCCCAGTACGGCGAGTTCGAAAGGTGTGGCGTGCCCCAGCCGCTCGAGCAACGCGCCATGGCCTTCGCCCAGGGTGGCTGCCAGGGGTTGCCGGCAGGGGTCGTTGAGTCGTTGCAACCAGGCCATCGGGCACTCCTCGTCAGGGTTGTCACGCAAGCATCACCAAAGGTTCATGGGGGTGACACCGCGCATACCTAGGCTGACTTTGCACAACAAAGCCGACCGGCCGCAACCCTTTGGCTGGCTTAGGGAGACTCGCAATGACTCGGATCGCTCGCTCTGGCGACAACAGCACTGAACGCCGTCTGCAAGCCGAACGCCTGGTCGGCGCCGCGGCGCTGCAGGAAGCACAGGCCCTGCGCTTCAAGGTGTTCAGCGCCGAATTCCAGGCCAAGCTCAAGGGCGCTGAGCAGGGCCTGGACATGGATGACTACGATGTCCATTGCCGTCACATCGGCGTGCGCGACCTGGCCACCGGGCAATTGGTCGCCACCACCCGCCTGCTCGATCACCAGGCCGCCAGCAGCCTGGGCCGCTTCTACAGCGAAGAAGAATTCAGCCTGCACGGCCTGCTGCAACTGCAGGGGCCGATCCTGGAGCTCGGTCGCACCTGCGTCGACCCGGCCTACCGCAACGGCGGCACCATCGCCGTGCTCTGGGGCGAGCTCGCCGAAGTGCTCAACGAAGGCCGCTACAGCTACCTGATGGGTTGCGCCAGCATTCCCATGCAGGACGGTGGAGTGCAGGCCCATGCCATCATGCAGCGCCTGCGCGAACGCTACCTGTGCACCGAGCACCTGCGCGCCGAGCCGAAGAACCCACTGCCGAAGCTGGCCCTGCCGGGCAATGTGATTGCCGAGATGCCGCCCTTGCTCAAGGCCTACATGCGCCTGGGTGCCAAGATCTGCGGCGAGCCGTGCTGGGACGAGGACTTCCAGGTCGCCGACGTGTTCATCCTGCTCAAGCGCGACGACCTCTGTCCACGCTACGCCCGCCACTTCAAGGCGGCGGTCTGATGCCGAGCCTGCGGGTACTGGCCCGCCTTTCCCGCCTGGTGCTGGTCCTGCTGCTAGGCATGGCCATGGCCAGTGTCATCGCCTTGGGCGAGCGCCTGGGCCTGGACGCCTCCACCGAACGCCGCCAGCGCTGGACGTGCCTGTTCATGCAGCGTCTGGTCGCGGCCCTGCCTTTCCAGGTACGCGTGGTGGGCAGCCTGCCGCAGCGGCCGATGCTGTGGGTCAGCAACCATGTGTCCTGGACCGACATTCCCCTGCTCGGCATGCTCACGCCGTTGTCGTTCCTGTCCAAGGCCGAAGTGCGGCATTGGCCGTTGGCAGGCTGGCTGGCGGAAAAGGCCGGTACGCTGTTCATCCGCCGTGGCGGTGGCGACGGCCAGCGACTGTCCCAGCAAATCGGCAACCAGTTGGGCGAACACAGGCCGTTGCTGATCTTCCCCGAAGGCACCACCACCGATGGCCGAAGCGTGCGCACCTTCCATGGCCGCCTGCTCGCCGGTGCCATCGACCAGGGCACACCGGTACAGCCAGTGGCGATCCAGTACCTGCGCGGCGGCGAGCCAGACCCGATCGCGCCCTTCATTGGCGACGACGACCTGGTTTCACACCTGATGCGCCTGTTCGATCAACCGCCGGGCGAAGTGGTCATCCATTTGTTGCAGCCGATCGCGAGCGCCGGCCTGGAGCGGGCGGCCCTGGCGTTCCAGGCACAGCAGGCGGTTCACATGGCCTTGTTCGGGGTGGAAGATCTCGGCAGCGTGCCGCGGCGTCAGGCGCGGGCGGCCTGAAAGCCCAATCGCGGGCCGTCATTGGCAACGCCCAATTCACCTGCCCGCCGCCGCGAAGACCTGCAGCTGTGGATAAAACTCCCGGAAATCCGCCATCAACGGTTCGTATAGCGCGTCCAGCTCCTGCATCACCCCGCTCATCCCCTCCGGTCGCGACAAGCGCCGGGCGATTCCGTTGAACACCTGCTCCAGCGTGGCGAAGTCGCCATAGGCACCCAACCAGTCATCGGCGGCCATGAACGGCGCGATCCGCGCCAGGCGCCCAGGCAATTCGGGTTCGGCCAGCAGCACCCGGTAAAAACTTTGAGTGAATGCTGCCAGCGGCTGCTCGGCATAGTCGCTCCAGTGCCGGGCCAGGCAATGGTCGAAGAACACGTCCAGGATGATCCCTGCATAACGCCGCCGCTCCCGCGGGAAACGCGCCAAGGCCGCCAGCACCAGGGGATGGCTGTCGGTGTAGCTGTCGATGTGCCGGTGCAGACGGATCGCGGCCTCCAGCGCTGGCGGGAAGCGCCCCTCGAGCGAGCCTTTGACGAAGTCGCCATACAAGCTGCCCAGTAATTGCTGCGGCTCGTCGCCGCCTAGATGAAGGTGTGCAAGGTAGTTCATGGCGCCAGTCTAGCACTGCGGCCATCAATATCGTTATAACGCGATATAGCGATTCGCGCTCAGCTCAGAACATCTTCATATTTGTATATCGCGAAACATCGATTTATATTTCGCCACATCGCGATATAACGCTACACACCAAGAGCCACCTCCATGCCTCTCGATCTCGACGAAATAATAAAAGCCCTTTCCCACCCGGTAAGGCGAGAAATCCTCATCTGGCTGAAGGACCCGGCGGCGCAGTTTCCCGACCAGTACCACAGCACCGAGCACGGCGTGTGTGCCGGGCAGATCGACCAACGCTGCGGCCTGTCGCAGTCGACCGTCTCCGCCCACCTGGCCACCTTGCAGCGCGCGGGGCTGATCACCAGCCAGAAGATCGGCCAATGGCACTTCTTCAAACGCAACGAAGAAACCATCCAGGCCTTCCTCGAGCAGATGAGCCAGGAGCTCTGACCCGAACCTGTCTTGCCCTTCAACCAGCACGGCCGTGTGCCGGGCTGACAACCGCTCCCAATTGACTCACGCGAGGCTTAACAGATGACCACGCTTTTCGATCCGATCACCTTGGGCGACCTCGAGCTGCCCAACCGCATCATCATGGCCCCGCTGACCCGCTGCCGCGCCGACGAAGGCCGCGTGCCCAATGCGCTGATGGCCGAGTACTACGTGCAACGGGCCAGCGCCGGCCTGATTCTCAGCGAAGCCACCTCGGTGACGCCCATGGGCGTCGGCTACCCGGACACACCCGGTATCTGGTCCGACGAGCAGGTACGCGGCTGGACCAACATCACCAAGGCCGTGCATGGCGCCGGCGGGCGCATTTTCCTGCAGCTGTGGCATGTGGGCCGTATCTCCCATCCCACTTACCTCAATGGTGAGCTGCCGGTAGCCCCGAGCGCGATCCAGCCCAAGGGCCACGTCAGCCTGGTTCGCCCGATCACCGAGTACCCGACGCCACGCGCCCTGGAGACTGAAGAGATCAGCGACATCGTCGAGGCCTACCGCACCGGTGCCGAGAACGCTAAAGCGGCCGGCTTCGACGGCGTCGAGATCCATGGCGCCAATGGCTACCTGCTCGACCAGTTCCTGCAGAGCAGCACCAACCAGCGCACGGACCGTTATGGCGGCTCGCTGGAGAACCGTGCGCGCCTGCTGCTGGAAGTGACCGATGCGGCCATCGAGGTGTGGGGGGCCAACCGCGTGGGCGTGCACCTGGCGCCACGGGCAGACTCCCATGACATGGGGGATGCAGACCGTGCCGAGACCTTCACCTACGTGGCCCGGGAACTGGGCAAGCGTGGCGTGGCATTCATCTGCTCACGGGAGAAGGAAGCCGACGACAGCATCGGTACGCTGATCAAGGAAGCCTTCGGCGGGCCGTACATCGTCAACGAGCGCTTCGACAAGGCCAGCGCCAACGCCGCATTGGCCAACGGCAAAGCCGATGCGGTGGCCTTCGGCATTCCGTTCATCGCCAACCCGGACCTACCCGCCCGCCTGGCCGCCGATGCGCCGCTGAACGAGCCGCACCCGGAAACCTTCTATGCCAAGGGGCCGGTGGGGTACATCGATTACCCGCGGATGTAAGCAAGTCGGCTCTTAGGGAACGACCCATGACTATTTGATGTTATGGGTCTGTTGTGGGAGCGGCGGTGCGGCGATCCCACAGGTACTTTGATGCGATCGTTCAGGGCCGGGCGTTGATCTGCTGTTGCAGGTTCTGGATCTGGCTCTGCAGGGTATTGAGGCTACGGGTGGTCTGCCCGCGGAATGCATCGAATTCCTGCACCGAGGCACCACCGGCGGCCGGTGCCGGACGGTTGTCGATCTGGCTCTTGAGCACCAGGATGTCTTGTTCCAGGCCCTGGATCGCCGCGTTCGGGTTGCCCTGCTTCTTCAGCGCAGCCACCTCGTTGTTCAGGCTCTTGAGTTGGGCGTCGATCCTGCCGCCATCCACCTGCCCCGACTTGAGAGCCGCCAGTTCACCATTGACGGCCTTGAGCTGGGCCTCCAGCTGACCTTGCAGCGCAGTGATGGTCTTTTGCTGCTGCGCCATCGCGTCCTGCTGTGCGCGGGCATCGGCCAGCACTTTTTCCAGGCGCTTGCCCAGATCGCCGGTCTGCCCGGCCACGCCCTGTTGCTGGGTACGTGCCTCGGCCAGGCTGGCCTGCAGCTTGCGAATCTGCAGCTTCAGCGCTTCGCTGCCGGTACTGGCACTGGACTCGGTGGCATCGACCTTGCCGCTGATCGCTTGCAGGCGCCCGGCCGCCTCTTCGCTGATGCGCGCGAAGCTTTCCTGAGTCGCCACCAACTGCTGTTCCATCAGCGAGATCTGCTGGAAGCTCCACCAGCCCAGGCCCGCCAGGGCAATGAAGGATGCCCCGAGCAAGGCCCACAGCGGCCCGTTGCTGGCCGGGCGCGCCGCCTTCTCGCGGCTGCGCGCCACCCGTGCGGGCAACAGCTCGTCATCGTCAGGAGTGCCGGCGCGCAGGACAGGCACGTCGTCGAAATCGTCGTGGACATTGTTACGCATGGGTACGTTCAACCGCGGTAGTAGTAGCAAAGGGGCAGTAGTATAAACCGCTCACGCGGCGCTCTGATGACCATCATCCGTTCGACTGGTTCACCCAGTGCCCGACTGCGCCCTCCACCAGGCGCAGAATTCATCCAGCGCGGTCCACAGGCTGACCTTCGGGCGATAGTCCAGGTACTGCCGGGCACGGCTGATATCCAGGGTGAAATCCTTGCTCATCACCTGCGCGCTCAGGCGCGACAAGGTCGGCTGGGGGCGCCCAGGCCAGAGTAGGCAGGCCGCCTCGTTCAGCGCGCCCAGGCTATAGGCCAGCCCGGGGGCACGGTAGCGGGTAACCGGCGGCAACTGCATCTGGCGCATCACATAGTTGACCACGTCCCACACCGGCAGAGGGTGGCCGTTGCTGATGTTGTAGGCCTGTCCGAGGGCCTCTTCATCGGCGAACAGGGCGCTGAGCAGGGCCTCGTTGAGGTTGTGCACGCTGGTGAAGTCGGCCTTGTTCAGGCCATTGCCGATGATCGCCAGGCGCCCCTTGCGCTGCATCTGCATCAAGCGCGGGAAGATACTGGCATCGCCCGCCCCGGTGACGAAGCGCGGCCGCAGGGCCAGCACCTCCAGGCCGAACTCCTGGGCACCGAACACCTTCTGCTCGGCCAGGTGCTTGGTCGTCGCATAGTGGTCATGCAAGCGACGCGGCACCTGGTCCTCACGGATATCCAGGCGCGAACGGCCATTGAAGTAGATCGACGGCGAAGACAGGTGCACCAGGCGGCGCACACGTTCCTTCAGGCACCCCTCCACTACGTTCTCGGTGACCACCACGTTGCCCTGGTGGAAGTCTTGGTAGCGCCCCCAATGCCCGACTGCGCCCGCGCAATGCACCACCGCATCGATGCCTTGGCACAGGCGTCGGGCCAGCTCGGCATCGGTCAGGTCGCCGGGAGTGAATTCGGCGCCACGCTTGACCAGGTGCTCCACGCCCTCGGCACGCCGGCCATTGACCCGTACATCCAGGCCCTGCTCCAGGGCGAAACGCGCAAAGCGCCCGCCAATGAAGCCGCTCGCGCCGGTGACCAGAATTCGCATGTAAGACTCCGCCTTGCCAGATTACAGATGCAGCTGACGTCGCCCGCGCCTACAAGGGCACCAGCCAGCCCGGCGCCGTCTGGCGCAGGTGTTCGGTCAACTGGGCGAGCAGTTGCCCGCCATTGCGCCAATGATGCCAGTACAACGGCACGTCGATGGGTGTATCGGCGCAGATTTCCACCAGTTGGCCCGTGGCCAACTGCTTCTGCGCCTGCAGCTCCGGCACCAACCCCCAGCCCAGGCCGGCTTCGGTCATGCGCAGGAAGCCTTCCGAAGAAGGGCACAGGTGGTGCAGGAAACCGTCCTGGATCCCCAGGGACGCCAGGTAGCGGTGCTGCAGGAAGTCATCTGGCCCGTATACCACCGCCGGGATACGCGCCAGGCGCCGGGCCTCGAAGCCCAGGGCAAAATGCCGCGCCATGAACGCCGGGCTGGCCAGCGCTCGGTAGCGCATCGCCCCCAGGGGCAGGCTGCGCGCCCCGGCCACCGGCCGCTCGCTGCCGCACAGGCAGGCCGCCACCTCGCCTGCGCGCATACGCTTGAGGCCGACCTCCTGGTCTTCCACCACCAAGTCCAGCAGCACCTGCTGGCCGGCGCAGAAGTCGCCCACCGCACCGGCCCACCAAGTGGCCAGGCTGTCGGCGTTCAAGGCGATGCGCAGGCGTTCCGGCATGCCCGCTTCGTCCAGCGCCGGAACCTGGCGCTGCAAGTCGCGCTCGAGCAGGCGCACCTGCTGCACATGGTTGAGCAACTGGCGCCCCACCTCGGTGGGGCTGGGCGGCGTGGCACGCACCAGCACCGGTTGCCCGACCCGCGCCTCGAGCAACTTGATGCGCTGGGAAATGGCCGACTGGGACAGGCCTAGGACCTGCGCCGCACGCTCGAAACCGCCTTGTTCGATGACCGCGGCGAGGGCGGCCAGCAGCTTGTAATCGAACATCGATTTCCCTAATGCCTGATCAGCTTTATTTGTTTTTCTTATACAGCGCCTTTGCCCACAATGGCCAGCATCTTCTTTGGCAATAAACGCCGCGCATCGCCCGGCGTCCGTGGAGTGTTCCCGCTATGTGGCAAAGCTATCTGAACGGCATGCTGGTGGCCTTCGGCCTGATCATGGCCATCGGCGCGCAGAACGCCTTCGTCCTGGCCCAGAGCCTGCGCCGTGAACACCACCTGCCGGTGGCCGCGTTGTGCATCCTCTGCGATGCCATCCTGGTCGCCGCCGGGGTGTTCGGCCTGGCCACGGTGCTGGCCCATAATCCGACATTGCTGGCGGTGGCCCGCTGGGGTGGCGCGGTATTCCTGATCTGGTATGGCGCCAAGGCCCTGCGCAGCGCCTGCTCCAAGCAGAGCCTGCAGCACCAGGAGGGCCAGGGCGTGCGCTCGCGCCGTGCGGTGCTGCTCAGTGCCTTGGCCGTGACGCTGCTCAACCCGCACGTCTACCTGGATACCGTGCTGCTGATCGGCTCGCTGGGCGCCCAGCAGACCGTGCCGGGCGCCTACGTGGCCGGCGCCGCCAGTGCCTCGCTGGTATGGTTCTCGACCCTGGCCCTCGGCGCGGCCTGGCTGGCCCCCTGGCTGGCCCGCCCGACCACTTGGCGCCTGCTCGACCTGATGGTGGCGGTAATGATGTTCGCGGTGGCAGCGCAGTTGATCTTGAACTGAGCAGGTATCCGTATCGCCAAGGCAAACACCACCGGTCGGTATCGCCCACCACTGGGGAACCTCTATTCCCTATCTTTGTTGCGTGGTTATGCGCCGGGGCCGGTGCTATGATCCAGCCCTTGCGTCGCAAAGAGTACAAACTCCCCGACGTACACTGGGCCGCCCGTGATCGGCCTTGCGCAAACCGCACACAGACCTGAATCAGGAGATCCACCATGGCTTTTGAATTGCCGCCGCTGCCATACGCCCACGATGCCCTGCAGCCGCACATCTCCAAGGAAACCCTGGAGTATCACCACGACAAGCACCACAACACCTATGTCGTGAACCTGAACAACCTGGTCCCAGGCACCGAATTCGAAGGCAAGACCCTGGAAGAGATCGTCAAGACCTCTTCGGGTGGCATCTTCAACAACGCCGCTCAAGTCTGGAACCACACCTTCTACTGGAACTGCCTGTCGCCGAACGGCGGTGGCCAGCCGACCGGCGCCCTGGCCGATGCCATCACCAAGGCTTTCGGTTCCTTCGACAAGTTCAAGGAAGAGTTCACCAAGACCTCCGTCGGCACCTTCGGCTCCGGCTGGGGCTGGCTGGTGAAGAAGGCCGACGGTTCCCTGGCCCTGGCCAGCACCATCGGCGCCGGCAACCCGCTGACCAGCGGCGACACCCCGCTGCTGACCTGCGACGTCTGGGAACACGCCTACTACATCGACTACCGCAACCTGCGTCCGAAGTACGTCGAGGCGTTCTGGCAGCTGGTCAACTGGGACTTCGTTGCCCAGCAGTTCGAAGGCAACACCTTCAAGGCCTGATCGCCTGGGTAGCCTTCGCTGAAAAATCCGACGCCTTGGCGTCGGATTTTTTTTGCCCGCTCACCTGACGTGAAACTCCATCCCTTACCTCTTGCCCCTCCCCGATAGCGCGCTAACATCAATCATCTGGAAAGTTGACAATCGCGCACTCAAGTCACCCGCCACCTCAACCGATACATTGCCAACAGGGACCATGAAGGTCCTCTCGCTTGCCGCGGCAACAAGGTCGATCGTGTATCGCCAAGGCTAATGGCAAAATAATGGCACGCGCATGGATTAAGGAAACCCCATTGAAGCTGGAATTTCGGAACAGCTTATCGGTCAAGTTGCTCAGGGTCGTGCTGCTCTCGGCGCTGGCCGTCGGTATCGTTCTGAGCTGCGCGCAGATCGTCTACGACGCCTACAAGACCCGCCAGTCGGTCAACAACGACGCCCAACGCATTCTCGACATGTTCCGCGACCCGTCCACCCAGGCCGTCTACAGCCTGGACCGGGAGATGGGCATGCAGGTCGTGGAAGGCCTGTTCCAGGACGAATCCGTGCGCATCGCCTCCATCGGCCACCCCAACGAAACCATGCTGGCGGAAAAGTCCCGCCCGCTACAAGACACGCCCGTGCGCTGGCTGACCGACCTGATCCTCGGCCAAGAGCGCACCTTCACCACCCAGTTGGTCGGCCGTGGCCCTTACAGCGAATACTATGGCGACCTGAGCATCACCCTGGACACCGCCGACTATGGCGAGGGCTTCCTGGTCAATGCCGTGATCATCTTCATTTCCGGCGTACTGCGCGCGCTGGCCCTGGGCCTGGTGCTGTACCTGGTGTACCACTGGTTGCTGACCCGCCCGTTGTCGAAGATCATCGAGCACCTCACCCAGATCAACCCCGACCGCCCCAGCCAGCACCAGATCCCATCGCTCAAGGGCCACGAAAAGAACGAACTGGGCCAATGGGTCAATACCGCCAACCAGCTGCTGGCCTCCATCGAACGCAATACCCACCTGCGCCACGAGGCCGAGAACAGCCTGCAGCGCATGGCCCAGTACGACTTCCTCACCGGCCTGCCCAACCGCCAGCAATTACAACAGCAACTGGACAAGATCCTCGTCGACGGCGGGCGCCTGCAACGGCGTGTCGCCGTGCTGTGCGTGGGCCTGGACGACTTCAAGGGCATCAACGAGCAGTTCACCTACCAGGTCGGTGACCAACTGCTGCTGGCCCTGGCCGACCGCCTGCGGGCCCACAGCGGGCGGTTGGGTGCACTGGCGCGGCTCGGGGGCGACCAGTTCGCCCTGGTCCAGGCCGACATCGACCAACCCTACGAAGCCGCCGAGCTGGCCCAGAGCATCCTCGACGACCTGGAAGTCCCCTTCGCTGTCGACCACCAGCACATTCGCCTGCGCGCCACCATCGGCATCACGCTGTTCCCCGAGGATGGCGACAGCACCGAAAAGCTGCTGCAAAAGGCCGAGCAGACCATGACCCTGGCCAAGGCCCGTTCGCGCAACCGCTACCAGTTCTACATCGCCAGCGTGGACAGCGAGATGCGCCGTCGCCGCGAACTGGAAAAGGACCTGCGCGAAGCCCTGCCGCGCAACCAGCTGTACCTGGTGTACCAGCCACAGGTCAGCTATCGCGACCATCGTGTGGTGGGCGTCGAGGCGCTGCTGCGCTGGCAGCACGCGGAGCTGGGCATGGTCCCACCGGACCAGTTCATTCCCCTGGCCGAGCAGAACGGCAGCATCGTCGCCATTGGCGAATGGGTACTCGACCAGGCTTGCCGCCAGCTACGCGAATGGCATGACCAGGGGTTCACCGAGTTGCGCATGGCGGTCAACCTCTCGACCGTGCAACTGCACCACAGCGAACTGCCGCGGGTGGTCAACAACCTGCTGCAGATCTACCGCCTGCCCCCGCGCAGCCTGGAGCTGGAAGTGACCGAGACCGGCCTGATGGAAGACATCAGCACCGCCGCCCAGCACCTGCTGAGCCTGCGCCGCTCCGGGGCGCTGATCGCCATCGACGACTTCGGCACCGGTTACTCCTCGCTCAGCTACTTGAAGTCGCTGCCGCTGGACAAGATCAAGATCGACAAGAGCTTCGTCCAGGACCTGCTCGACGACGATGACGACGCCACCATCGTGCGAGCCATCATCCAGCTGGGCAAGAGCCTGGGCATGCAGGTGATCGCCGAGGGCGTGGAGTCGGCCGAGCAGGAGGCCTACATCATTGCCCAGGGCTGCCACGAAGGTCAGGGCTACCACTACAGCAAGCCCTTGAACGCCCGCGAACTGACCGTCTTCCTCAAGCATGCGCAACGCAACCAGGCCACGGTGACCTAGACCCAAGGCCGGCACACGCGTGAAAACGACCCTTCTGCACGAATTACGCGCCGGCCTCTTTACACCAAATGCAAATCTTTCGCATTATGTTGCGGTTTCGTATCCCACAGCACACTGTCCAACCCCACGACGCAGGAAACCTACAATGATTCGAATGCCTCTGGCCTCCGCCAGTCTGCTGGCCATCGCCATCGCCCTCGCCGGTTGCGGCGAGAGCAAGGATGAAAAGGCTCCCGCTGCGCAAGCACCGGCAGCTGCTGCCCCCACCGCCGCGGCGCCGGGGGCTGTCGACGAAGCGGCCGGCAAGGCCGTGGTCAAGCATTACGCCGAGATGGTCCATGCCGTCTACAGCGACTCGCTGAGCACCGCCAAGGCCCTGCAGACCGCGATCGATGCGTTTCTCGCCAAGCCCAACGACGAGACCCTGAACGCCGCTAAAGAAGCCTGGGCCGCTGCACGCGTACCGTACCTGCAGAGCGAAGTCTTCCGCTTCGGCAACACCATCATCGACGACTGGGAAGGCCAGGTGAATGCATGGCCCCTGGACGAAGGCCTGATCGACTACGTCGACAAGAGCTACGAACACGCCCTGGGCAACCCGGCGGCCAGCGCCAACATCATCGCCAACACCGAGATCCAGGTGGGCGAAGAGAAGGTGGACGTCAAGGACATCACGCCAGAGAAACTGGCCAGCCTGAACGAGCTGGGTGGTTCCGAGGCCAACGTCGCCACCGGCTACCACGCCATCGAATTCCTGCTGTGGGGCCAGGACCTCAACGGTACCGGCCCAGGCGCCGGCAACCGCCCTGCCTCCGACTATCTGGAAGGCGAAGGCGCCACCG
The DNA here is from genome assembly GCF_048068215.1 of Pseudomonas sp. NY15372. NCBI lineage: Bacteria > Pseudomonadati > Pseudomonadota > Gammaproteobacteria > Pseudomonadales > Pseudomonadaceae > Pseudomonas > Pseudomonas sp. NY15372. Next base: position 16,571 of record NZ_JBLUPY010000045.1, on the reverse strand, counting down.
GTGGCCATAACGAGCGCCGCCGCGCCTACCTGAAGGCCGTGACCCAACTGCTGGTCCAGGACCTGGAAGAAATGGTCGGCAACTGGGCACCGAACGTCAGCGACAACTACCGCGCCAAGCTCGAAGCCGAGCCTGTGGCCGATGGCCTGCGCAAGATGCTGTTCGGCATGGGCAGCCTGTCGCTGGGCGAACTGGCCGGTGAGCGCATGAAGGTCTCCCTGGAAGCCAATTCGCCGGAAGACGAACAGGACTGCTTCAGCGACAACACCCACTACTCGCACTTCTACGACGCCAAGGGCATCCGTAACGTCTACCTGGGCGAGTACACCCGCACCGACGGCACCAAACTGGCCGGCCCGAGCCTGTCCTCGCTGGTAGCCAAGGTCGATCCGGCCACCGACGCCACCCTCAAGGCCGACCTGGAAGCCACCGAGGCGAAGATCCAGGTCATGGTCGACCGCGCACTCAAGGGCGAGCACTACGACCAGCTGATCGCCGCCGACAATGCGGCCGGCAACCAGGTCGTGCGCGACGCCATCGCTTCGCTGGTCAAGCAGACCGGCGCGATCGAGCAGGCCGCCGGCAAGCTGGGCATCGCCAACCTGAACCCGGACACCGCTGATCACGAGTTCTGATCCGACGCGTTCGTGGTTCGCCAGAGGTGGCCTCTGGCTAATCCGCACTTGGGGCTGCTACGCAGCCCATCGCCGGCAAGTCGGCTCCCACAGGCACAGTGCTGTCTTTGAGACTGATGCGTTACTTGTGGGAGATTACCCAGCCCTTCGGGCTGCGCTGTCGCGCAGAGAACAAGCGGCTAGCGCCACCCCCCCTGTGGGAGCGGCGGTGCGGCGGTCCGACTTGTCCCGCGATCAAGGGCGACGGTGATATCCGGCCCGGCCCAATCGCGGGACAAGCCCGCTCCCACAAGGCCCGCAAAATCAAATAGTTATGCGTTGTTCTATGAGAGCCGGCTTGCCGGCGATGGGCGTGCAGCGCCCCGCGTCCTTCTGACAGGCATTAGCCTTCGGGCTAATGCCTTTCAGTTAAGGCCCCATCGCCGGCAAGCCGGCTCCCACCTGTCTTGCGCTGCTGTTGTAGACACCGCGGAACCTGTGGGAGCCGGCTTGCCGGCGATGGGCTGCGAAGCAGCCCCAAATGCAGCCGATAAGGCTTAACTGACAGGCATTCGCCTTCGGGCCGCCTTTTTCTCGGGTAGCGTGCAACAGACACGCCCCCTGTGCTTCGCGCTTACAAAAAGTGCGCCCGCCTCTGACGATGATTTCATCCAGCAATTGCAAATTGCTCTTATTCAAACTTCTTCACCCTGCTAAGCTTGCACGCCGGTTTTTTAGTCCATAGCCAGGATCCTCGATGCCCGCGTCGCTGTTCCGACTCTCCCCTTTGCTGCTGGTCGCCGCCCTGGCCGCCTGTGACGACGCCCCGCGTTTCACCCAGGCCGAGCCCGGCGAAGCCCTTTCCGGCGGCAAGGCAACGGTACAACGCAGCGACCGCAACGCGTATTCCCTGCCCTCGGCCAACCTTTCGCCAGAACGGCGCCTGGACTTCAGCGTCGGCAACAGCTTCTTCCGTAACCCCTGGGTCATCGCGCCGTCCACCACCACCGCCCGAGACGGCCTGGGCCCGCTGTTCAATACCAACGCCTGCCAGAACTGTCACGTACGCGACGGCCGTGGCCTCCCGCCCGAGCCCGACGCCAGCAATGCGGTGTCGATGCTGGTGCGCCTGTCGATCCCCGACCAACCGCAGTATGTGAAGGAAATCGAGCGCCTGGGCGTGGTTCCGGAGCCGGTCTACGGCACCCAGCTGCAGGACATGGCCATCCCGGGCGTGGCGCCGGAAGGCAAGGTACGCGTGACATACACCACCGAGACGGTCACCTTCGAGGATGGTCACCAGGTCGAACTGCGCCGCCCGAAACTGCAGATCACCCAGCTCGGCTACGGCCCCATGCACCCTGACACCCGGTTCTCCGCACGGGTAGCCCCACCGATGATCGGCCTGGGCCTGCTCGAGGCCATCCCGGAAGCCGCGATCCTGGCCAATGCCGACCCGCATGACCGTAACGGCGATGGTATCCGTGGCCGTGCCAACCAAGTCTGGGACGACGCTGCCGGCAAAGCCGTGCTCGGCCGCTTCGGTTGGAAGGCCGGCCAGCCCAACGTCAACCAGCAGAACGTCCATGCCTTCGCCGGCGACATGGGCCTGACCAGTACCCTGCTACCCTTCGACGACTGCACACCGGCCCAGGCGGCCTGCCTGGCCGCCCCCAATGGGGACGGGGCCGATGGCGAGAAAGAAGTCAGCGACAACATCCTGCGCCTGGTCACCTTCTACACCCGCAACCTGGGTGTGCCGGCACGCCGCGACGTCGGCGCGCCGCAGGTACTGGCCGGCAAGACCCTGTTCTTCCAGGCTGGCTGCCAGGGCTGCCATACCCCGCAGTTCACCACCGCTGCCGACACCCCGGAGCCGGAACTGGCCAACCAGGTGATCCGCCCCTACAGCGACCTGCTGCTGCACGACATGGGCCCGGGCCTGGCCGACGAGCGCAGCGAATTCAAGGCCTCCGGGCAAGACTGGCGCACCGCGCCGCTCTGGGGCATCGGCCTGAGCGAAACGGTCAGCGGCCATACCCAGTTCCTCCATGACGGGCGCGCCCGCAACCTGCTCGAGGCCGTGCTCTGGCACGGCGGCGAAGCCCAGGCGGCGCGCGACCATGTACTGACCTTCAATGCCGAGCAACGCGCCGCGTTGCTGGCCTTCCTGAACTCACTTTAAGCGCAAGGAGCCGGGCATGTTCCGACCCAAACTGTTGTTCACCAGCCTCGCCGCACTCGCCCTCGGTGCCTGTTCGCCGCAAGACCCACAAGCGGTTACCTCCGCGGCCATCGCCAAGCAGGTGATCCTGCCGACCTACAGCCGTTGGGTCGAGGCCGACCGCCAGCTGGCCAGCAGCGCCCTGGCCTACTGTGAAGGCAAGGCCTCGCTGGAAACCGCCCGCGCCGACTTCCTCAACGCCCAGAAAGCCTGGGCCGAGCTCCAGCCGCTGCTGGTAGGCCCGCTGGCCGAAGGCAACCGCGCCTGGCAGGTGCAGTTCTGGCCGGACAAGAAGAACCTGGTAGGCCGCCAGGTCGAGCAATTGGTCACCGGCGACAAGCCGATCGACGCTGCGGCACTGGGCAAGGCCAGCGTGGTGGTGCGTGGCCTGTCGGCCTACGAGTACATCCTGTTCGACAGCAAGCCGGACGTCGCCACCCCGGAACAGAAGGCCCGTTACTGCCCGCTGCTGGTGGCCATCGGCGAACACCAGAAGGCCCTGGCCGAAGAGATCCTCAAGGGCTGGAACAGCACCGATGGCATGCTTTCGCAGATGACCAAGTTCCCCAACCAGCGCTACGCCGATTCCCACGAGGCGATCGCCGACCTGCTGCGTGCCCAGGTCACTGCCCTGGACACCCTGAAGAAGAAGCTCGGCGCTCCCATGGGCCGTCAGAGCAAAGGCATTGCGCAACCGCTGCAGGCCGAAGCCTGGCGCAGCAGCTCCTCGCTCAAGAGCCTGGAAGCCAGCCTCAAGGCCGCCCAGGCGGTATGGGTAGGCGTCGACAACCAAGGCCTGCGCGGCCTGCTGGGCAAAGACCAGAACGCCCTGGCCGAGAAGATCGACAACGCCTACGCCACGTCGTTGAAACTGCTGGCCGACAACCAGAAGACCTTGGGCGAGCTGCTCGCCGACGACGCCGGCAAGCAGGCCCTGGATCAGATCTACGACAGCCTCAACGTCGTCCACCGCCTGCACGAGGGCGAGCTGGCCAAGGCGCTGAATATCCAGCTGGGCTTCAATGCCAACGACGGTGACTGATCATGCTGCGACGCCAGGCCCTCAAACTCGGTAGCGTGTTGCTCAGCGCCCTGACCTTGGGTGGTTGGAGCCTGCTGCGCAGCAAGGGCAGCGAACCGCTGCTGCTCTCGGCACGCGATGACAGCGACGGCAAGCACTACGCCGTCGGTTACCGCCTGGACGGCACCCAGGTGTTCGCCACCCAGGTCGCCCAGCGTTGCCACGCCATCATCCACCATCCCGAACGGCCCATCGCCCTGTTCGTCGCCCGTCGTCCCGGCACCGAAAGCTACCTGGTCGACCTGCGTGACGGGCGCCTGTTGCAAACCGTAGCCTCCCAACCGGATCGGCATTTCTATGGCCATGCGGTGGTTCACAAGAGCGGCGAATGGCTGTACGCCACCGAGAACGACACCACCGACCCCGGCCGTGGCGTACTCGGCATCTACCGCTTCGAGGGTGACCGCCTGGTGCACAGCGGCGAGATTTCCACCCACGGCATCGGCCCCCACGAAGTGGCCTGGCTGCCGGATGGCGAGACCCTGGTGGTGGCCAACGGAGGCATCCGCACCGAGGCCGAAAGCCGCGTGGAGATGAACCTCGACGCCATGGAGCCGAGCCTGGTGCTGATGCGCCGCGACGGCACCTTGCTGAGCAAGGAAACCCTGACCCAGCAGATGAACAGCGTGCGTCACCTGGCCATCGGCAGCGACGGCACCATCGCCGCCTGCCAGCAGTTCATGGGCGATGCCCACGAAACAGCCGAGCTGCTGGCGATCAAGCGCCCAGGCGAGCCGTTCAAGGCGTTCCCGGTGCCCGAGCGGCAATTGCAGTCGATGGCTCAGTACACCGCCAGCGTCGCCATCCACAGCGACCTGCGTCTGGTGGCCTTGACCGCACCACGGGCCAACCGCCTGTTCATCTGGGACCTGGACAGCGGCGCGGTGAAGCTCGATGCGCCGATGCCCGATTGTGCGGGTGTGGGGGCGGTGAAAGACGGCTTCGTGGTCACCTCCGGGCAAGGTCGCTGCCGGTTCTACGACTGCCGCAAGGCCGATCTGGTCGGCCAGCCGATGAACCTGCCGTCCGGGTTCTGGGACAACCACCTGCATCTGGTCTGAGCCCCTTTTCGCGGCACCAGGCCGCTCCTACAGGGTTTGCACGCCCCCTGTAGGAGCGGCCTGGCGCCGCGAAAGGGCCGCAAAGCGGCCCTGTTTATCCCTTCCTTCCATCTTCTTCGAAAAAAAGGCAATACTTCCCCCATCCGCACGTGGGCAGGATCGCCCGTTGTCGTGCCATACGAACAACAACCATTCTCCAAGGAACCGGAACTATGCTGCGCCGCCGCATGCTGATCATGTTGGCCGTGGTCCTGCTGATCGTGCTGGCCCTAGGTGGCATCAAGGCGTTCTCGATCTACCAGCAGGTCCAGATGTTCTCCGCCCCGAAACCACCGGTGAGCGTCGCCGCGGCGCTAGCCGAGCAGCGCCAGTGGCAGGAACGCCTGCCCGCGGTCGGCAGCCTCAAGGCCTTCCAAGGTGTCGAGCTGAGCCTGGAGGTGGCGGGCACGGTCAAATCGCTGCACTTCGAATCCGGCCAGCAGGTCAAGGCCGGCCAGCTCCTGCTGCAACTGGACCACGACCAGGAAACAGCTCTGCTGGGAACCGCCCAGGCCGACCTGGGCCTGGCCAAGGTCGACTTCGGCCGTGGCAGCCAGCTGGTCGGTGACGCCGCCATCTCCCGTGGCGAGTTCGACCGCCTCACCGCCCAGTACCGGCGCAACCAGGCCGTGGTCGACCAGCTCAAGGCATCGCTCGCGAAAAAGACCATCAGCGCCCCCTTCAGCGGCACCATCGGTATTCGCCAGGTGGACGTGGGCGACTATCTCGCCAGCGGCACGGTGATCGCCACCCTGCAGGACCTCTCCAGCCTCTATGTCGATTTCAACGTGCCCGAGCAGGCACTGCCGCAACTGAACCTGGGCCAGCAGGTACTGGTGCAGGTGGCGGCCTATCCAGGCCAGACCTTCCCCGCCACCCTCAGCGCCATCAACCCCAAGGTCGAGGAAAGCACCCGCAACCTGCTGGTACGTGCCACCCTGGCCAACCCCGACGGCAAGCTGCTGCCTGGCATGTTCGCCAGCCTGCTGGTGCTGCTGCCCAACCCGCAGCCGCAGGTCGTGGTCCCGGAAAGCGCCATCACCTATACCCTCTATGGCAATTCGGTGTATGTCGTGACCCAGAAGAAGGACAAGGACGGCCAACCGGAGAGCAACGCCGACGGCCAGCCACAGCTGATCGCCGAGCAACGCACGGTCAAGACCGGTGAGCGCCGCGACGCAGTGGTGGTGGTAAGCGAGGGCCTCAAGGCCGGCGAACAGGTGGTGACCGCCGGGCAACTCAAGCTGACCCCTGGGGCGGCCATCCGTATCAGCGCCGACAAGGCCCTGAAGCAGGATGGCCAGGGCGCCCCGGGCGCCAATTGAGCAGGAGGCTGGCATGGCGTTCACCGACCCGTTCATCCGCCGCCCCGTGCTCGCCAGCGTGGTCAGCCTGCTGATCCTGCTGCTGGGCTTCCAGGCCTGGAGCAAGCTGCAGATCCGTCAGTATCCACAGATGGAAAACGCCCTGATCACGGTGACCACCGCCTACCCCGGCGCCAACGCCGAGACCATCCAGGGCTACATCACCCAGCCGCTGCAACAGAGCCTTGCCAGCGCCGACGGCATCGACTACATGACCTCGGTGAGCCGGCAGAACTTCTCGGTAATCTCGGTCTACGCGCGCATCGGTGCCGACACTGACCGCCTGTTCACTCAACTACTGGCCAAGGCCAACGAGGTCCGCAACAAACTGCCCCAGGACTCCGAAGACCCCGTCCTGAGCAAAGAGGCCGCCGACGCTTCGGCGCTGATGTACATCAGCTTCTACAGCCAGCAGATGAGCAATCCGCAGATCACCGACTACCTGTCGCGGGTGATCCAGCCCAAGCTGGCCACCCTGCCCGGCATGGCCGAGGCCGAGATCCTCGGCAACCAGGTGTTCGCCATGCGCATCTGGCTCGACCCGGTGAAGCTCGCCGGGTTCGGCCTGGCCGCCACCGATGTGACCGACGCGGTGCGCCGCTACAACTTCCTCGCCGCCGCTGGCGAGGTGAAGGGCGAATATGTGGTCACCAGCATCAACGCCACCACCGAGCTCAAGTCCGCGGAGGCCTTCGCCAAGTTGCCGGTCAAGACCGCCGGCGACCGGCGCGTACTGCTGGGCGATGTGGCACGCGTGGAGATGGGCGCGGAAAACTACGACACGGTCAGCTCCTTCGATGGCACGCCGTCGGTGTACATCGGCATCAAGGCCACACCCGCCGCCAACCCGTTGGAGGTGATCAAGGAAGTGCGGCGGATCATGCCCACGCTCGAGGCAGAACTGCCCTCGAACCTCAAAGTGTCCATCGCTTACGACGCTACCTTGTTCATCCAAGCCTCTATCGACGAGGTGATCAAGACGCTTGGCGAGGCGGTGCTGATCGTCATCGTCGTGGTGTTTCTGTTCCTCGGTGCATCGCGCTCGGTGCTCATCCCAGTGGTGACCATCCCGCTGTCGATGATCGGTGTGCTGTTCTTCATGCAGATGATGGGCTACTCGCTGAACCTGCTGACCTTGCTAGCGATGGTGCTGGCCATCGGGCTGGTGGTGGACGACGCCATCGTGGTGGTGGAGAACATCCACCGCCACATGGAAGAAGGCAAGACGCCCTTCGAGGCCGCACTGGAAGGCGCTCGGGAGATCGCCATGCCGGTGGTGTCGATGACCATCACCCTGGCGGCCGTCTACGCACCGATTGGTTTTCTCACAGGCCTGACCGGCGCCTTGTTCAAGGAGTTCGCCCTGACCCTGGCGGGCGCGGTGATCATTTCCGGCATCGTCGCCCTGACCCTGTCGCCGATGATGTGCGCTTTGTTGCTGCGCCACGAGGAGAACCCCAGCGGCCTGGCCCATCGGCTGGACATGCTGTTCGATGGCCTCAAGGTCCGCTACCAGCGCTTGCTGCACGGCACCCTGAACAGCCGCCCGGTGGTTCTGGTGTTTGCCGTGATCGTGCTGTGCCTGATCCCGGTGCTGCTGATGTTCACCCGCAACGAGCTGGCGCCGGATGAAGACCAGGGCGTGATCTTCATGATGAGCAACGCCCCCCAAACCGCCAACCTGGACTACCTCAACGCCTACACCGACGAATTCACGCCGCTGTTCAAGACCTTCCCCGAATATTACTCGTCGTTCCAGATCAACGGCTTCAACGGTGTGCAGAGCGGTATCGGCGGGTTCCTGCTCAAACCCTGGAACGAGCGCGAGCGCACCCAGATGGAGCTGTTGCCGCTGGTGCAGGCGAAACTGGAAGAAATCGGCGGCCTGCAGATTTTCGGCTTCAACCTGCCCTCGCTGCCCGGTACGGGCGAAGGCCTACCCTTCCAGTTCGTGATCAACACCGCTGGGGATTACCCGGCCCTGCTAGACGTGGCCCAACGGATCAAGGCCCGCGCCCAGGCGTCGGGCAAGTTCGCCTTTCTCGACATCGACCTGGCCTTCGACAAACCCGAGGTGGTGGTGGACATCGACCGGGCCAAGGCCGCGCAGATGGGCGTTTCCATGGATGACCTGGGCGGTACCTTGGCGACGTTGCTGGGTGAAGGGGAAATCAACCGTTTCACCCTCGAAGGACGCAGCTACAAGGTCATCGCCCAGGTCGAACGGCCGTATCGGGACAACGCCGGTTGGCTCAACAACTACTACGTGAAGAACGACCAAGGCCAGTTGCTGCCCCTGTCGACCCTGATCAGCGTCAGCGACCGCGCCCGGCCGCGCCAGCTCAATCAGTTCCAGCAACTGAACTCGGCGATCATCCAGGGCTTCCCCATGGTGAGCATCGGCGAGGCATTGCAGACCGTGCAGGCGATCGCCCATGAGGAGGCGCCGGAAGGGTTCTCGTTCGACTACGCAGGGGCTGCCCGGCAGTTCGTTCAGGAAGGCAGCGCACTTTGGGTCACCTTCGGCCTGGCCTTGGCGATCATCTTCCTGGTGCTGGCGGCCCAGTTCGAAAGCTTCAGGGACCCACTGGTGATTCTGGTGACCGTGCCGCTCTCGATCTGTGGGGCGCTGTTGCCGCTATTTCTTGGGGTGTCGAGCATGAACATCTATACCCAGGTGGGCCTGGTGACGCTGATCGGCCTGATCAGCAAGCACGGCATCCTGATCGTCGAGTTCGCCAACCAGTTGCGCGAAGACAAGGGCCTGGGCGTGCGCGAGGCCATCGAGGAAGCCGCCGCCATTCGCCTGCGACCGGTGCTGATGACCACGGCGGCCATGGTGTTCGGCATGGTGCCGCTGATCCTGGCCACCGGGGCCGGGGCGGTCAGCCGGTTCGACATCGGCATGGTGATCGCCACCGGGATGTCGATCGGCACCTTGTTCACGCTGTTCGTGTTGCCATGTATCTATACGCTGCTGGCGCACAAGACCACGGCGAAGGTTTAGATCCGTGCCACCCTCTTCGCGGGCAAGCCCACTGGTCGCCAAGCCCGCTCAGGCGTATGCGGGGCTGATGGTGTGGGCAATAAAAAACGCCAGGGGCCCGTCATGGGCCCCTGGCGTTTTCATCCATCACGCGCTCGCTCACCCGAACGGTCGCAGCCCCTGGCGCATACCGAAGAGGAACAGCAACAGGTCATTGTCCGGCTGGACCGCCGTCTGTTGTTTCACTTGTCGGGGTATTGCGCACAGGCCCCCGTCTTCGGATTTGCTGAACACTGCGGACCGAGGCTCTTCCCAGGCCGCTACCGCCGCGGTGGTCACCGCCAGTGCAGCCAACAGGAACAAAGCTCGAGCGATTTCTAGTTTCATTGCTCTAACCCTTTGACAGCGCTGCCAAACGCCATCTGGTAAAAATAGAGCAGTGTCTGCCAATGCGCCTCATTGAATGACGAATGGCGCCTCAGCTGGCGCAGGTCGTTGTAGGCCGCGCGCTGGCAACTGATGCGCCGCCGGCACTTCTCCAGGTCCAGCAAGGCGACTTCGGCCCGGGCCTGTTCACCCTCGCCGATAACCTTGACGAACACATGCTTGCCATACAGGCAGCCATGCTGCCAGTGCCCCAGGTGCATGCGCGCCAGGTTGTCGGCCAGGTCCTTGAGCATGCGCTCGTGTAGCGCTTGCGGATAACGTTCCACGGCACCCTCGGCATGCCAGGTGTCCAGGTCGACGAAGCCGTCGAGGGCTTCGCTCACCAACAGCGCCCGCCATTGATGGTCGGCGCCTCGTTCAGCGCCACCGAAGACGATACGCGGTACGCGCACGCCCAGCTGTTCGAAACTGTGCAAGGCATCCAGCTCGCGCAATACCGTTGGTCGGCCGAAGGGATGGCGCAGGCTGCGGTATAAATGCCCGACCTGGCGCTTGGCATACAACAGTTGCCCACCCGCCATCAGACGTTGCACGCCACTTTCGCCGCCGCGGCGCTGGTTGGGCTCTTCGACCCATTCACCCTGCTGGCCCCAGTAGTACTCGAACTGGGAACCTGTATTGCCGGCCACTGCCATGAAAACCTACCCCTTGCGTAATACGTATACCCGCCACATGGCGTAGAACGGCAGGAAGTCCAAGCGATCCTGGATACGGAAACCTGCTGTCATAAATTCTTCTTCGATTGTATCAACTGGTAACACAAAGCGATTCTGGTAACTGACCTGCTCCGCCTTGGCGCTGCGTCGGCGCTCGAGTTTCTTGCGACGCCACGCCTTGAAATTGCCATCCACCCACAGCGAGAGGATCACGCTGTCGCGGCTAACCCGATGAAATTCCGAGAGAATCGCCTGGCGATGCGCGGCCTCGCCGATATGGTGGAACAGGCGCATGCAGAAGATGCTGTCGACCGCGTTGTCCGGCAGTTGGATATCGAATGCGGAAGTCTGCAAGGGGCGTACCCGCGACACCACCTCTGCTGGCTGTGAGGCACAGGCGGTCTCGATCATCGCAGCCGAGTTGTCGGCACCGATGATCACCCGGTTGGGCTTCTCTGCCAGCAGCGGCCAGAAGCGCCCGGCACCGCACGGCAGGTCCAGCACCAGCCCTGGCTCACCGGCCAGGGCCAGGGCACGACGCGCCAACTGCTCGTCACGCTGGTGCGAGAGACGACGCGCCAGGCCGTCCTGATGCTTGAGGAAGTATTCCTGGGCATGTTGCCGGTCGTACTTCTCGGAAAATTCGAGTTTGATGGGGCTACGCATGGTGCACTCCTGACTCCAAGTGCGCTCACTCTAGGGTGCCAAGCGTTGGAATCAGGTCATGCGAATGTGAAAATTGCGTCAGCCTGCAACAGGATATTTCCGAAAAATCAATGGGAAACCGGCAGCTGGTCAGCGGTTTCGTTATCTTCGGCAGGGCCCTTGCCCTGGCTCAGGTCCACCTGGAAACGGCAGCCATGGGGCTGGGTGGCTGTCAGGGTGACCCGCCAGCCTTGGTCATCGCAGATCCGCTGCACCAGCGACAATCCGAGGCCCAGGCCTTCGCCGCGGCGCTCGTCACCGCGCACGAAGGGGCGGAACATGGCTTCGCGTTGCTCTTCCGGAATACCTACCCCGCTGTCCTCGACACTGAAGCCGGCAGGCTCCAGGCTCAGGCGGATGTAGCCGCTGTCGGTGTAATGGGCAGCGTTGCGCAGCAGGTTGCCCATCACCGATTGCAGGAACGTGGCGTTGTAGAGCACCCGACCGGCGCTGATGCGGCCGTCGTAGTAGAGCGTCAGCCCCTTCTGCTCGATGGTGTCGCGCCAGACACCGATCAGGTCGTCGGCCACCTCGCTCAAGGTCGCCTGGGAAGCCACCGCGCCTTCGTCGCGCTGGGCCCGGGCGAGCATCAGGAAGGTCTTGACCAGCTCGCGCATTTCCTCGGTCGCCCGGGCGATACGCTCCACCTGGCTGCGCGAACGGGCGTCGAGGTTCGGGTTCTCCATCAATAGTTCGCAGGACGTGGCCAACACCATCAAGGGCGTGCGCAGCTCATGGCTCACGTCGCTGGTGAACAGCCGCTCGCGGGTCAAGGCATCGCGCAGGCGGCCCAGGGTATCGTCGAAGGCCACCGCCAGCTGGCCGACTTCGTCCGCGGCGTAATCGGGGGCCAAGGGCGGTGCCAGGCCCAGCAACTGGTCACGATGGCGCACCTGGCGGGCCAGGCGGATGACCGGCGCCATCACGCGCCTGGCCAGCAACCAGCCAAGGGTCACGGCCAGCACCAGGCTGAGCATGAAGCCCACCACCACGACCGCGAACAGCACCCGCTCGCGTTCCTCGAAGTCGCTCTGGTCCTGCAGCAGCACGTAATGGCGACCGTCGACGATCTCCACCATCGCGTGGTAGGACAACTGGTCGCGGAACACTTCATGGAAGCCCGGCTTCAGATGGCGCAGGTCCTTGGGCAATTCGAAATCGTCGCGCCCCCCGCTGAAGTAGAACAGCTGGTCAGGGCGCGGCCGATGGCTCCAGTCACTGATGCTATCCATACGCAGCAGGCGCTGCAGGTCCCCTCCGAGCACGGCGGAAATCAGCCGCTCCTCGACCAAGTGCACGGTGGCGACGATACCGAAGGCGAAGGCGCCGGCCACCAGTGCACTCATCAGCGCGAAAGCGATGATGATGCGCTGGGCAAGGCTCTGCTTAAACTCCATCACGGCCCTCGGCGAGGCGATAGCCGACGCCATGGACGGTATGCAGCAGCGGTTTTTCGAACGGTTTGTCGATCACCTGACGCAGTTGGTGAACGTGGCTGCGCAGGCTGTCGCTGTCAGGGCAGTCATCGCCCCACAGGGCTTCTTCGAGCACCTCGCGACGCAGCACATGAGGGCTCTTCTGCATCAGCACCGCGAGCAGCTTGAGGCCCACCGGGTTGAGCTTGAGCAGGCGCCCTTGGCGGGCGACTTCCAGGGTATCGAGGTCATAGCTCAGGTCCGCGACCTGCAGGGTGCGGCGGCCACCGCCCTGGGCGCGGCGCAGCACCGCCTCGATGCGCGCGGCCAGTTCAGACAGGGCGAACGGCTTGAGCAGGTAGTCATCGGCACCGGAACGAAAGCCCTGCAAGCGATCGTCGAGCTGATCGCGGGCGGTGAGCATGATCACCGGGGTATCGCGGCGTGCATCTTCGCGCAGGCGCTTGCACAGGGTGTAGCCGTCGATGCCCGGCAGCATGATGTCGAGCACGATCAGGTCGTAGTGCTCGGTGGCGGCCAGGTGCAACCCGGACAGGCCATCCTGGGCACAATCGACGGTGTAGCCCTTCATGCCCAGGTAGTCGGCCAGGTTGGCGAGGATATCGCGGTTGTCTTCAACCAGTAGAATGCGCATCGGAGTCTCCTGTGCGGCGCTTTCACTCTGCGCGGCAGGCGCAGCTTAAGGCCATCGCCGGCGCGGCGCCAGTCTTGGGCAACGATCCTGAAGGCTGACGGATTTTTCACCCATCCTTCACGAACCCAGCATAGCGGCAAGCCGACAATGGCCGGCATTTATCGCCCCTGGAGTCGTCATGCAGCAAAGCCCCCGCCCCCGCCCGCTCAACCTCTGGTTGTACCTGGGCATCCCGCTGGCCACCGCCGTGGCTTTGATCTTGCTGGAGTGGACGTCGCTGGACATGGATGTGGCCAAGCTAGCCTTCGACCCGGTCGCCGGCCAGTTCATCGGCCGTCACAGCTACCTGTTGGAAAATATCCTGCACGACCGGGTCAAGCAGGTCGTCATCGTCCTGGGCCTGTTGTCGATCGTCGCCTTCGTGACCAGTTGCTTCTGGTCGCGCCTGTTCGGATGGCGTCGTGAGCTGGGTTGCCTGGTGCTGTCGCTGGCCTTGTCCACCGCCTTCGTCACCCCGCTCAAGGCCGCGACCGAGGTGCAGTGCCCGTGGAGCCTGACCCAATTCGGCGGCAAGGAGACCTACAGCAAGCTGCTCGAACACCGCCCGGCCACCGACAAACCCGGGCGCTGCTGGCCTGGCGGCCATGCGGCGACCGGCTTCAGCCTGTTCGCCCTGTTCTTCGTCCTGCGCGACCGGCGCCCCCGCCTGGCGCGCGCTGCCTTCGTGCTGGCATTCACCACCGGCACGGTGCTGTCTATCGGGCGCATGCTGCAGGGCGCGCACTTCTTGTCGCATAACCTGTGGACAGCGGTGTTCTGCTGGATGATCGGGCTCGGGTGCTACTACCTGGTGCTGTATCGCCGGGGAGCCGTGACGGTGCCCGAAGCACAACGTAGCGTTGCCTGAATGAACGGGGGCGCTTTGCGCCCCTTTCGCGGCACAAGGCCGCTCCTACAAAAAAGCGCACTTTCCTGCTAGGAGCGGCCTTGTGCTTCGAAAAGCCGCAACAAAAAGCCCCGCACTAGGCGGGGCTTCTTGTTACAGCGAAGGGTGAGGCTGGCTTACATCATGCCGCCCATGCCACCCATGCCGCCCATGTCTGGCATGCCGCCAGCAGCTGGCTTGTCTTCCGGCAGGTCGGCAACCATGGCTTCGGTGGTGATCATCAGACCACCGATCGAAGCTGCGGCTTGCAGAGCCGAACGGGTGACCTTGGCTGGGTCCAGGATGCCCATCTCGATCATGTCACCGTATTCGCCGGTAGCGGCGTTGTAGCCGTAGTTGCCCGAACCCTGCTTGACCTTGTCAGCGACAACGCTTGGCTCGTCGCCGGCGTTGGCAGTGATCTGGCGCAGCGGGGCTTCGACCGAGCGACGCAGCAGTGCGATACCGACGTTCTGGTCTTCGTTGTCGCCCTTGAGGTCGGCAACGGCCTGCAGGGCGCGTACCAGGGCAACACCACCGCCAGGCACCACGCCTTCTTCGACGGCTGCACGGGTTGCGTGCAGGGCGTCTTCGACGCGAGCCTTCTTCTCTTTCATCTCGACTTCGGTACCGGCACCGACCTTGATCACGGCAACACCGCCAGCCAGCTTGGCCAGGCGCTCTTGCAGCTTCTCACGGTCGTAGTCCGAGGAAGTCTCTTCGATCTGGGCACGGATCTGCTTGACGCGTGCTTCGATGTCGGCGTCGGAACCGGCGCCGTCGATGATGGTGGTGTTTTCCTTGGACAGAATGACGCGCTTGGCGTTACCCAGGTGCTCCAGGGTGGTGGTTTCCAGGGTCAGGCCGATTTCCTCGGAGATGACCTGGCCGCCGGTCAGGGTGGCGATGTCCTGCAGCATGGCCTTGCGGCGGTCGCCGAAGCCAGGTGCCTTGACAGCCGCGACCTTGACGATGCCGCGCATGTTGTTGACCACCAGGGTGGCCAGGGCTTCGCCTTCGACGTCCTCGGCAACGATCAGCAGTGGACGGCCGGCCTTGGCAACGGCTTCCAGAACGGGCAGCAGCTCGCGGATGTTGGAGATTTTCTTGTCGACCAGCAGCAGCAGCGGGCTTTCCAGCTCGGCAACCATGGTGTCCGGCTTGTTGACGAAGTACGGCGACAGGTAGCCACGGTCGAACTGCATACCTTCGACGACGGACAGTTCGTTTTCCAGGCCCGAGCCTTCTTCGACGGTGATCACGCCTTCTTTACCGACTTTTTCCATGGCTTCGGCGATGATTTCACCGATGGAGGTGTCGGAGTTGGCGGAGATGGTACCTACCTGGGCGATGGCCTTGGAGTCGGCGCATGGCTTGGACAGGTTCTTCAGCTCGGCGACGATGGCGGCGGTGGCCTTGTCGATACCGCGCTTGAGGTCCATCGGGTTCATGCCGGCGGCAACGGCCTTCAGGCCTTCGTTGACGATGGCCTGGGCCAGAACGGTAGCGGTGGTGGTGCCGTCACCGGCAGCGTCGTTGGCCTTGGAAGCAACTTCCTTGACCAGCTGGGCGCCCATGTTCTCGAAGGCGTCCTTCAGCTCGATTTCCTTGGCGACGGAAACGCCGTCCTTGGTGATGGTCGGCGCGCCGAAGCTCTTGGCCAGGACCACGTTACGGCCTTTCGGGCCCAGGGTCGCTTTGACGGCGTCAGCCAGAACGTTGACACCAACCAGCATTTTCTTACGAGCGGAATCGCCGAATTTTACGTCTTTAGCAGCCATGATCGTTTATTCCTTGAAAATCTTTGGAGTAACGGGAAGTCGGGGAAATCAGCCTTCGATGACGGCCAGGATTTCGTTTTCAGCCATGACCAGCAGGTCTTCGCCATCGACTTTCACGGTGTTGCTGCCCGAGTAAGGGCCGAAAACCACTTTGTCACCCACTTTCACGGCCAGCGCGCGTACTTCGCCGTTTTCCAGGATGCGACCGGTGCCGACGGCGACGACTTCGCCGCGGTTTGGTTTTTCAGCGGCCGAACCCGGCAGGACGATACCGCCAGCGGTTTTCGATTCTTCTTCGCTGCGACGGATGACGACGCGGTCATGCAGAGGACGAAGCTTCATTGTCGATCTCTCCCAAATTGTGGTTTTCATCGGCCGGTGTCGATACCGGCGGGTTGATACGGTCCGGCGTTGCCGGTCGGGGCTCGCCCGGGCGACCCCCGTATATATGTCTGGTGTTGCCACCAGAAACCTTGCGGTGACCCATACATGTGGTCGCCGAAATCAATTACAAGGCTTGATACGTAAAAATTTTTATCCGGGTGAAAAAGCTGGGGCCGCTTCGCGCCCCTTTCGCGGCACAAGGCCGCTCCTACAGGGTCATGCGCGACCCTGTAG
>NZ_JBLUPY010000044.1:0-36121 GCF_048068215.1 Pseudomonas sp. NY15372 | reverse complement strand
ACCCAAGGGGGTGGGTTCTGGTTGGGCTGCTTTGCGGCCCAAGCGCCGGCCCCCCGCCACCCCCCGGGAGCCAACAACACTGGGGGGCGCGGGCTGGCCGGCGATTGGACTGCGAAGCAGCCCCGCTCACGTTTTACGGTTGGCCAGTTGCGCCGGCGCGAAATGACAGGTGAAGGTACTGCCATGCCCCGGCACGCTGCTGATCTCCAGGCGCGCACGATGGCGCAGCAGAACGTGCTTGACGATGGCCAGGCCCAGCCCGGTGCCGCCGGTGTTGGAGGCGCGGCTGGAGTCGACCCGGTAGAAGCGCTCGGTCAGGCGCGGCAGGTGCTTGGCATCGATGCCGATCCCCGAGTCCTGCACGGACAGGTGGGCGCCTTGGTCGTCGGCCCACCAGCGGACCCGTATGGTGCCTTCGTCCTGGGTGTACTTCACCGCGTTGAACACCAGGTTGGAAAAGGCACTGCGCAGTTCCGACTCGCTGCCCTTCAAACGTACGCCTGGCGCCGCGTCCAGCGTGATGCGCTGGTTGCGCGGGCCGGAGAGCGCCTGGGCATCGCTGGTGATCGACTGCAACAGGGTATCGACCGCAACCGGCTGGTTGTCCGAGGGGTAATCGGTGGCCTCGAGCTTGGCCAGCAGCAACAGGTCGTTGAGCAGCGTCTGCATGCGCGAGCCCTGCTGGCTCATCTGCTGCAATGCCCGGCTCCAGCGAGGGTTCACGTCCTCGACGTTGTCGAGCAAGGTTTCCAGGTAGCCGGTGATCACCGTCAACGGCGTGCGCAGTTCGTGGGAGACGTTGGCGACGAAGTCCTTGCGCATCTGTTCGAGCTGGTGGATACGGGTGACATCGCGCACCAGCATCAGGTGCTCGTTGTTGCCGTATCGGGTGATGTGCAGCTGCACGCGCAGGTGATCGTTGATCGGCGACGGGATTTCCAGTGGCTCGACGTAGTTTTCGGCCTCGAAGTATTCCTTGAAGCGCGGGTGGCGCACCAGGTTGGTGACCGGCTGGCCCCCGTCCTGCGGAGTCTTGAAGCCCAGCAAGGTCTCGGCGGCGCGGTTCCACCACTCAAGGTTGCCTTCGCTGTCGAGCATGATCACCGCATCGCGCAGGGCTGCGGTGGACTCCTGGACCCGGTCGATCACCGCCTGCAGACGCCCACGCACGCGCTGATCGCGGCGTTGCAGGTGGTAGATGCTGTCGAACACCTCGCCCCACAGGCCGTAGCCATCGGGCGGAGCTTCATCGGGTTGGTGGTTACGCAGCCAGTCGTGCAGGCGCAGCAGTTGCTTGAGGGTCCAGCCCAGGTAGAGCGCAAGGCCGATGGCCAGGCTCCACCCGTAGTAGCCGCTGACCAGCCCGCCGATCAGGCAGACGGTGATCAGCAGCAGCATGTGGCGAATCAGGGTCGCGTGCCAGTTCTGGTTCAATTGACGGTCCTTGTACAGCGGCTTGCGGCGTGGCTTCGGGCTGGATCAGCTCTTGGTCGAGAAGCGGTAGCCGGTGCCCCGGACGGTTTGTACCAGATTTTCGTAGGCTTCACCCAACGCCTTGCGCAGGCGACGGATGTGCACGTCGACCGTGCGTTCCTCGACATAGACATTGCCGCCCCAGACCTGGTCGAGCAGTTGGCCGCGGGTGTAGGCGCGTTCCTGGTGGGTCATGAAGAACTGCAGCAGGCGGTATTCGGTGGGGCCCATTTCGGCCGGCTTGCCGTCGATGGTCACACGGTGGCTGATCGGGTCGAGCAGCAGGCCGCCGACTTCGATCGGCGCTTCGCTGTCGCTCGGGCCGGTGCGGCGCAGCACGGCCTTGAGCCGGGCTACCAGCTCGCGTGGCGAGAATGGCTTGGTGATGTAGTCGTCGGCGCCGACTTCCAGGCCCTGGATCTTGTTGTCCTCTTCGCCTTTGGCGGTGAGCATGATGATCGGGATATCGCCGGTCAGCTCATCACGCTTCAGGCGCCGCGCCAGTTCGATGCCCGAGGTGCCGGGCAGCATCCAGTCGAGCAGGATCAGGTCCGGCTTGCGGTCGACGATGATGGCATGGGCCTGCTGGGAGTTTTCCGCTTCCAGGCAGTCATAGCCGGCCATTTCCAATGCAACGGCGATCATCTCGCGAATGGGCGCTTCGTCGTCGACGATCAGAATGTTTCTGCCAACCATGCTTGATACCTCTCCCGGGAACTGTGTCTGGCCCGCATTAGATAACGGAATTATTGCAGCTGTGTGACAGGACATTGGCGTTTATGGCGACATTCCATGACTGGACTAGGCTTGAAGGGGCCGCCGAGGCGGTGTTTCAGCCCCATTCCCCCGAAACGATGGTGATTCCAATGACACGACATACGCTGAGCTGGATGGCCCTTTTCGCTGCGCTGGCGCTACCGGGGGTGGCGTCGGCCCACCATGCGATGGAGAAGGATGGCATGTGGGTCGATCATGCCGGCATGACCCTCTACACGTTCGACAAGGACGCCGACGGCAAGTCCATGTGCAACGGCGAATGCGCCAAGAACTGGCCGCCGCTGCTGGTCAAGCCCGACGACGAAGCCGCCAAGGACAAATGGACCCAGGTCACCCGTGACGACGGGGCCAAGCAGTGGGCCTACGACGGCAAGCCGCTGTACACCTTCATCAAGGACAAGAAGGCCGGGGACAAGACCGGTGATGGTGTGAAGGACGTCTGGCATATCGCCAAGCCTTGAGGCTTTGGGCGCAATCGCCGGCAAGCCGGCTGCCACCGGTCCTGCGCTGCCTTCAATGATGCCGCCGTACCTGTGGGAGCCGGCATGCCAGCGATTGGGCTGCAGCGCAGCCCCCTACGATCTTCAGCGCAACGCGTAATCCAGCACCACGCCGATGAAGATCAGCATCCCTGCCCAGTGGTTATGCAGGAACGCCTTGAAGCACGACTCCCGGTCCAGCCTGCGCGTCGACCAGTACTCCCAGGCAAAGCACGCCGCTGCCGCCAGCAAGCCCAGGTGGAACCAGCCGCCCATGTCGAAATGGCTGCCAGCCAGCAGCAGGCAGCCCAGCGAGAGCATCTGCAGCGTCAGGATGATCGTCCGGTCGGCCTCGCCGAACAGGATCGCCGTGGATTTCACGCCGATCTTCAGGTCGTCGTCGCGGTCCACCATGGCGTAGTAGGTGTCGTAGCCCACGGTCCATAGCAGGTTGGCGATATACAGCAGCCAGGCACTGGCCGGCAGCTCGCCACCCGCGGCAGTGAAGGCCATGGGAATGCCCCAGGAATAAGCGGCGCCCAGCACTACCTGGGGGTAATAGGTGTAGCGCTTCATGAACGGGTAGCAGAACGCCAGGGCCACCGCGCCGAACGACAGCCACACGGTCCTGGCATTGGTGCACAGCACCAGCAGGAAGCTGACCCCGACCAGGATGGCGAACAGCATCAGTGCCTCGCGAGGCTTCACCCGGCCACTGGCCAGCGGCCGGTCGGCGGTGCGCTTGACGTGGCCGTCCACCTTGCGGTCGGCAAAATCGTTGATGCAGCAGCCGGCGGCGCGCATCAGTACCACGCCCAGGCCGAAGATCAGCACGTTGGCCAAGGTCGGCGAGCCGTTGCCGGCGATCCATACCGCCGACAGGGTCGGCCACAGCAGCAGATAGATGCCGATCGGGCGATCCATGCGGCTGAGCTGGATGAAGTCCCAGGCCCGAGGGTGCAGGCGGTTGAACGACTTGAGCAAATGCAGGTACATCAGCGGCTTTCCTCCTTGGCCACGCGCCACAGCTCTGGCAGGAACACCTCGGCCACCAGCACGTCGAGGTTGTCACGTTCGAAGCGCGAACGCCGCCCCCACAAACCATCGTCGGCCACCGCGGGCGGCAACCAACCCTGTGGATAACGGCAGACTTCGATAGGGTGGCGGACGAACGCCTGGTCGCAGAACAACAGCTCGCCCAACGAGCGGCTGCCCAGCGTCTCCAGGTCCAGGCCGCCCCGCTCCAGGGCGCTGCGGCCGGCCACGCTGCGGGCGAATACCCAAGGTTGGCCATGGCCACGCAGGTACACCTCGCGCACCCACCCTTCGGCGCCCGGCGCGAGGCCCAGTGCATGGCATTCGTCGGCACGCAGCGTCTGCCAGCCTTCGAACAGCGGGTCGACCGCGAAGTGGTCTTGGGACAGGTGGATCAGGCGGCGGGTCAGCGAGCCTTCATCGAACAGCCAGCCAAGAGTCGGCTGGTCGACATCGGTTGCCAGCCGTGAATACGGCAGCCACGCGACAGCGGCTGCTTGCGGGGATTCGTACGACACGTCGATATGCTTGTTACAGCCAGAGAGGCCGCGAGCTTAGCATGATTGCCCCGACTCCTTGCATAATGGCGGCCGCTCCTACGAATAGTCAGCCTATAGAAACGAGGAAAACCAACCCCATGAAAAAGTGGCAATGTATTGTCTGCGGCCTGATCTACGACGAAGCCGAGGGCTGGCCGGACGACGGCATCGCCCCGGGCACCCGTTGGGAAGATGTGCCGGAAGACTGGCTGTGCCCCGACTGCGGTGTCGGCAAGAGCGACTTCGAAATGATCGCCATCGGCTGATCGCAATCCATTGAACGAGAGGAAGCACGACATGACGTCCCCTGTGGTGATCATTGGTACCGGCCTTGCCGGCTACAACCTGGCCCGCGAGTTTCGCAAGCTCGACGCGCAGACGCCGCTGCTGCTGATCACCGCCGACGACGGTCGCTCCTACTCCAAGCCCATGCTCTCCACGGGCTTTGCCAAGCACAAGGATGCCGACGGCCTGTGCATGGCCGAACCGGGTGCGATGGCCGAGCAGCTCAAGGCCGAGATCCGCACGCATACCCGCATCAGCGGCATCGACCCGGGGCACAAGCGCTTGTGGATCGGCGAGGAAGCGGTCGAGTACCGCGACCTGGTCCTCGCCTGGGGCGCCCAGACCGTGCAGGTACCGATCGAAGGCGATGGCGGCGACCTGGTGTTTCCCATCAATGACCTGGAGGACTACGCGCGCTTTCGTGCCGCAGCGGCAGGCAAGCGCCGCGTGCTGATCCTCGGGGCTGGCCTGATCGGTTGCGAATTCGCCAACGACATGAGCCTGGGCGGCTACGAAATCGATGTGGTCGCGCCTTGCGAGCAGGTGATGCCGACCCTGTTGCATCCCGCCGCGGCCGGCGCCGTGCAGGCTGGCCTGGAGCGCTTGGGCGTGCGCTTTCATCTGGGGCCCGTATTGACCAAGCTGCAACGCGTCGGCGATGGCCTCGAGGCGCACTTGTCCGACGGCAGCGTGATCGCCTGCGACTTGGTGGTGTCGGCCATCGGCCTACGACCGCGTACCGACCTGGCTGCCGCCGCTGGCCTGCAGGTCAATCGCGGCGTGGTGGTGGACCGCCAGCTGCGTACCTCCCATGGCAATATCTTCGCCTTGGGCGACTGCGCCGAGGTCGATGGTATCAACCTGCTCTATGTCATGCCCTTGATGACCTGCGCGCGTGCCCTGGCCCAGACCCTGACCGGCAACCCCACGGCCGTGGCCTATGGGCCCATGCCGGTGACGGTGAAGACCCCGGCCTGCCCGCTGGTGGTTGCGCCGCCACCGCCGGGCCACGACGGTGTCTGGCATGTGGAGGGGCAGGGCGCCGACCTCAAGGTGCTCTGCCACGCTGGCGACGGGAAGCTGCTGGGTTATGCGCTGACCGGCACGGCGGTGATGGAGAAGCTGGCGCTGAATCGGCAGTTGCCACCCTTGATGGCGTAAATAGCGGGTGCTCTGTCGGGTATGGCCTGTCCTTGGCGCGACAATGGCCGTCCAGACACTGGCGCGCCTTCGGTGGGCGTGCCATCCTCACTCCCGTCTGCCGCAGATTAGAGCCTGCGGTGCCTTGAACGCTGCTTTACACGGCAGCACGGCAATAACAACAAGAAATTCCGTCCAAGAGGCTTCACTATGCGTAAACCAGAACTCGCCGCTGTTATCGCCGAAAAGGCCGATCTGACCAAGGAAAAGGCCAACCAGGTCTTGAATGCGATCCTCGACAGCATTACCGGTGCGCTGGACAAGGACACCGTCACCCTGGTCGGTTTCGGTACCTTTGAAAAACGTCATCGTGGTGCTCGTACCGGCAAGAATCCGCAAACCGGCCAACCGGTCAAGATCAAGGCCAGCAATACCGTCGCCTTCAAGCCTGGCAAGAACCTGCGCGACAGCGTCAACCAACCTGCCAAGCCAGCAAAGAAAGGCAAGTGATCGGGTTTCGATAACCCTGTTATCCAAACGGGCGCCCTGGGCGCCCGTTGTGCATTTTGGCGACGGAAAAAGCCGGAAACAGCAGAGTTGCATTTCACGTTCGATAAAAGGATAAACTGCGCGGCTCAGTCACTTTTTAGTCGAGGCGTG
Organism: Pseudomonas sp. NY15372; assembly: GCF_048068215.1. Lineage (NCBI taxonomy): Bacteria > Pseudomonadati > Pseudomonadota > Gammaproteobacteria > Pseudomonadales > Pseudomonadaceae > Pseudomonas > Pseudomonas sp. NY15372. The sequence goes on along the minus strand of NZ_JBLUPY010000044.1, from coordinate 29,733 downwards.
TCGATGAAGTTTCGCTTCCTGCTCTGGGCCATGGGGCTGCTGATGGCTCGGGCCAGCCGCAACAACCCGGCGTTTCAGCAACAATTGCGGGACAAGGACCTGGTCTTCCAGATGCAGACCCTCGATGGCAAGGTGGGCCGGCACTTCATCGTCAGTGGCGAGCGCATCAGCAGCAAGGGCGGCCTGCATCCCCAGCCGGCCTTCGCCATTGCCTTCAAGGATGCGGCCTACGGCTTCGCCACCCTGCAGGCCGGCAACAAGCAACTGGCCTTCATGCAGGGGATCCAAGACAAGAGCATCCAGATCAAGGGCAACCCGGCGCTGGTTATCTGGTTCCAGGGGCTGATGAAATACCTGAGGCCGAAGAAAAAAGCCTGATAGGGCGCCTGCGCGGGCCCAATCGCCGGCAAGCCCGGTGTTGCACCGCTCCCTGTAGGAGCCGGCTTGCCGGCGATTGGGCCGGAACAGGTAATACCGGCCTACCTGCGCAGCTCAATGCGGCGCATGGAACTGCGACGCCAGCTCGCGCAACAGCGTCTCGGCTTCCAGCACCTTGCTCACCGCCTCTTCCGCCTTCTCCCGGGTCAGGCTCAGGCGTTCGAGCAAGGCATCCGGAATCTCTTCCTGGGGCCCCGTGCCAATGCCACGGGCACGTAGCAAGCGTACTGCCAGGCATACCAGGTTGGGGAAGGCTGCATATTCACCGTCATAGCTCGGGTCGTGCTGGAAGCGCAGCGCGGTGGAGAGCTCTTCCGGCATGTCCCATAGCTTCATCAGCCAGGCACCGATCTGTTCGCGGCTGATGCCCAGCAGGTGCTGTTCCACGAAGGTGTGGCACAGGTGAGGGTTGACCTCAAGGTGCCGGCAGATCAGCGAAAAGTGCGGCGGGAAGACGTGGGCCAGCAACAGGTAGCCGAAGTTGTGCAGCAGGCCAGCCAGGTAGGTCAGGCCCGCCTCGGGGCGTTCGGCCCGTGGCATGGCGCGGGTCAGGCCTTCGATCACCGCGGCGGTGTAGATCGACTGTTGCCAGTATGGCGTGGCTTCCTGGGGATGGTCTTTGGGCAGGCTCAAGGTCTTACCCAGTGCCAGGCCCAGGGCCAGGTTGATCACCAGGTCGAAGCCCAGCACCCGGACGATGGCATCCTCCACCGAGCGGATCTTGCCCGGGGACGCGTAGTAGGGCGATGCGGCCCAGCTGACCACCTGGGCCGCCAGGGCCGGGTCGGTTTCCACCACACCGGTGATGTCGTCGATGCTGGCATTGGGATCGACGCGCAGCTTGATGATCTTCTGCGCTGTGTCGGCCAGCGGCGGGATCTCGATGGTCTGCTCCAGGCGTTGCTGGATACGGCGGGCGGTGAAGGCCTGGACGGCGCGGCTGATTTCCTTGGAGTCATCGTCGGGGCGGTCGAGGTTCGGGCGAATGTCCTCGATCTGTTCCCCGAAGTGGCCGGCGCTGGCCTTGGCCAGCATGCGCTTGAAGGCATCGCGTGGGATTTCGAGCAACAGGCCGCGCTCGCCGGACTGGATCAGCAGGTTGTCGGCCTGCAACAGGCTGGCTTCGTAGAGGCACGGGTAGCTGGTCAGCGCCGGGATCCCAGGTAAGGTCTTGAGGGCGTGCTTGTCGAGCATGTGCTTCAGACGCGCCAGCGGCACGGCCACCAGCTTGCGCCCGGTCAGCTCGGCCAGGCGGTTGAGGTCCAGCAGTTGGTTCTGCGGGAACAGCACCAACAGGGCGCCGACCTCGTCGTCTAGCAGAATCGCCTGGACACGTGCGTTGGCCGGCAGCCGCGCATGCTCGGGTACTTCGCGGTAGGGCACGCCAAGCTTGTCGAGCAAAAGCCGGATGACAGACGGTGCGTGTGGGGTTGCGGTGTCCAAGGCAACTTCAGTCATGGTCTGTGTCCACGGTTTTCTTTAAACGCGAAGTATAACCAGCCTGGACCGGAAGCTGGATCCATTCTGTGTCATCGGAAGAAATCATCCAGCCTGTGGGGCTGCGCTCCTACTGGGGCCTCGAAGGTTTCACATGATCCTGTAGGAGCGGCCTTGCGCCGCGAAAGGGCTGCAAGGCAGCCCCGAGATTTCTGGCAGGGCGAAGATCCCGGGGCCGCTTCGCGCCCTTTTCGCGGGGCAAGCCCGCTCCTCCAGGGAGGCGAGCAGAACAGATGGCCAGGGGGGGGTCACACCTGCCCGTACTGCTGGCCATGGCGCAACCAGCGATCGAGCAGTGGGCTGACGTGGTCCGGCCAGCGTGCCAGCAGCGCCTGGGCGGCATCGCGCACTGCCGGGAGCAGGTCGGCGTCGCGCATCAGGTCGGCCACCTTGAATTGCAGCAGGCCGGTCTGGCGGGTCCCCAGCATTTCCCCGGGACCGCGCAACTCCAGGTCTTTCTCGGCGATCACGAACCCATCGTTGGTTTCGCGCATGATGCCCAGCCGTTCGCGGCCGATCTGCGACAAAGGCGGGTGGTAGAGCAGCACGCAATGGCTGACGGCGCTACCCCGGCCCACTCGACCGCGCAGCTGGTGCAACTGGGCCAGGCCCAGGCGCTCGGGGTTCTCGATGATCATCAGGCTGGCGTTGGGCACGTCCACTCCCACCTCGATGACCGTGGTAGCGACCAGCAATTGGAGGTTGCCGGCCTTGAACTCGGCCATCACCGCAGCTTTCTCTGCCGGCTTCATACGCCCGTGGATCAAGCCCACACGCAGCTCGCCCAGGGCGCTGCCGAGCTCCTCAAAGGTGCTTTCGGCGGCCTGGCAGGTCAGCTCCTCGGACTCTTCGATCAAGGTACACACCCAGTACGCCTGGCGCCCCTCGGCGCAGGCGGCGCGCACCCGCTCGACCACCTCGAAGCGGCGGCTGTCGGCCACCAGCACGGTATTGACCGGGGTGCGGCCAGGCGGCAGTTCGTCGAGTACCGAGGTGTCCAAATCGGCGTAGGCGCTCATGGCCAGCGTGCGCGGAATCGGTGTGGCGGTCATGATCAGCTGATGCGGGCACAGCTGGCCGGCCACGCCTTTCTGACGCAGGGCCAGGCGTTGCTGCACGCCAAAACGGTGCTGTTCGTCGATGATCGCCAGGGCCAGGTGACGGAACTTCACTTCCTCCTGGAACAGGGCATGGGTGCCGACCACCATCGGTACGCCGCTGGCGATCTGCTCGAGGGCGCTGGCGCGGGCCTTGCCCTTGAGCTTGCCGGCCAGCCACGCCACTTCGATGCCCAGGGGCTCGAGCCAGCGCTTGAAGGTCAGGTAATGCTGCTCGGCAAGGATCTCGGTAGGCGCCATCAGCGCCACCTGATAGCCGGCCTCCAGGGCCTGGAGTGCGGCGAGGGCGGCGACCACGGTCTTGCCGGCGCCGACGTCGCCCTGGACCAGGCGCATCATCGGCTCATGCTGGCTGAGGTCGTAGGCGATCTCGTTGGCGACCCGTTGCTGGGCGCCGGTGGGGCTGAAGCCCAGGTTGGCCAGGTACTGCGCCGGCAGGCGGCTGGCCTTGGGCAACACCGGGGCGCGCAGGGTGCGCAGGCTTTCGCGCAGGCGTTGCTGGGAAAGCTGGTGGGTCAGCAACTCTTCGAAGGCCAGGCGGTGCTGGGCCCAGTGCTGGCCCTCGGCGAGTTCTTCCAAGTCGGCGTCGGCCGGAGGGTTGTGCAGGTAGCGGATGGCGTCGTCCAGCGGCGCCAGCTGGTAGTCCCGGGCCAGTTCCGCAGGCAGCCAGTCCGGCAGGCTACGGGGGCCGAGCATGGCCAGGCTCTGCTGGCAGAGCAGGCGCAGGCGTTGCTGGGTCAGGCCTTCGGTGGTGGGGTAGATCGGCGTCAGGGTCTGTTCCACCGGTGGTGCGGGTTCGCTGCCATTGAGCGCGCGGTATTCCGGGTGGTAGATCTCCAGCCCTGACGCACCGGGGCGGGCCTCGCCGTAGCAGCGCAGGTGGGTGCCACGCTTGAGGCCTTCCTTCTGGGCATTGCTGAAGTGGTAGAAGCGCAGGCTCAGCACGCCAGTACCGTCGCCCAGCCTCACCACCAGGCTGCGGCGCTTGCCCATGGTCACGTCGGCACCGCTGACCACGCCTTCGATCACCGCGTCCTGGCCTGGGCGCAAGGCACCGATGGGCACCACGCGGGTGCGGTCCTGGTAGCGCAGAGGCAGGTGGAACAGCAGGTCCTGAAGGTTCTCCAGGCCAACCTTGGCCAGTTTTTCGGCCATGGCATCGCCCACGCCCTTGAGGGCGGTGACCGGGACGTTCGACAGCTCGGTCATGGGCTCAGGCCGATTTGTCCGCGGGCGGCTTGGCGACCGAGCAGAGGCGGATCGAGTCGGCGAGGATCTCGATGGCCTTCGGCCGCGGGAAGCTGGCACGCCAGGCGATGGCCACGGTGCGGAACGGCGAGGGTGGGGTCAATGGACGCACTTCGATCACGCCGGGGGCGTAATGATGGCTGTGAACAGCCGACAACGGCAGGATCGACACGCCCAGCCCCGAGGCGACCATGTGGCGGATGGTTTCCAGCGAGCTGGACTCGACCGTGGTGTGCTTGGAGCCTTCGCCGCCCTTGTTGATGGTCGGGCAGGCCTCGAGTACTTGGTCGCGGAAGCAGTGGCCTTCACCGAGCAGCAACAGGCTCTTGTCGTTGAGCATGGCCGTGTCGATGGTCTTCTTGGCGGTCCAAGGGTGGTCGGCCGGCATCAGCGCATAGAAGGGCTCGTCGTACAGCGGCAGGGTCAGCACGTCGGCCTCGTTGAACGGCAGGGCGATGATCACTGCGTCCAGTTCGCCGTTGCGCAGCTTCTCGCGCAGTACGTGGGTGAAGTTTTCCTCGATGTACAGCGGCATCTGCGGGGCGACCCGGTGCAGCTGAGGGATGAGGTGCGGGAACAGATAGGGGCCGACGGTATAGATGGCGCCTACCTTCAGGGGCGCGGTCAGCTGGTTCTTGCCGGCCTGGGCCAATTCGCGGATGCCCTGGGCCTGTTCCAGGACCTTCTGGGCCTGGGCGACGATGCTTTCGCCGACCGGGGTCAGGCGCACCGCGCTCTTGCTGCGTTCGAAGATCAGTACGCCAAGCTCGTCCTCGAGCTTCTTCACCCCGACCGACAGGGTCGGCTGGCTGACATGGCAACGCTCGGCGGCGTGGCCGAAATGCTGCTCCTGGGCGAGTGTGACGATGTAGCGTAATTCTGTGAGGGTCATAACGTGCGTCCATGAAGTTGCGGCCCCAGCATAGCGGCTGCAATCGATAGACGCACGTTATCAGACTTGCCGTTTTGTGACAGAAGCAAACGCCTCAGCGGCGATCCAGCGAGTAGACGAACGGCGCTACCACCTCGATCTGGCCATTGTTCAGCAGTTCCTTCGGCGGCTTGGGTACTGGCTGGGCCCGGCGGATCATCTCCAGGGTTGCCCGGTCCAGTGCCGCGCTGCCCGAACCGCCGGCGAGGGCGAACGACAGCACCTTGCCATCGGCATCGACCACGAAACGCAACCGGTTGATACCTTGCAGGCCACGGCGGCGTGCGTCTTCCGGGTAACGCTTGTACTTGGCCAGGTGACGCAGCAGGTCGCTCTGCCAGGTCGGCAGGGCTTTGCTGTTGGCCGCGACGCTCGGTGCCGGTGCCGCCGACTTCTGCGGTGGCGTGTTGCTTGGCGGCGTATCGACGACTTCTTCCTTGGCCGGCGGCAGGTCCTTGGGCGGCTCAGGCTTCTTCTCGGGCTTGGGCGGCTGTGGCTTGGCCTTCGGCTTGGGCGGCTTGGGAATGGCGATCTTCGGCTTGGGCGCTTCTACCAGTTTGGGTAGCGGCGGCTCCTCGACCGGGGCCGGAGGCTTGGGCGCGGCCTTGGGCGGTGGCGGTGGGGCCGGTGCAGGAAGGGGCGCCAGCTCGACCATCATGGCGGCCGGCGGCAGCTCGATGGCCTGGGGCACCGACCAGTTCAGCGTCAGCAGCACCGCCAGGGCGTGCACGCCCAGCACGATCGCCAGGCTGACGCCGTAGCGCGCCAGGTTGGACCGTGTGTTCGTCATTGCTTGGCTGCCGTTTCGAGGCCGACCAGGCCGACCTTGAGGTAGCCGGCCGCGCGCATGGTGTTCATCACATCCATCAGGTCGCCGTAGTCAACACCCTTGTCGGCCTGGAAGAAGATGGTGGTTTCCTTGTCGCCCTTGGTCTTGGCGTCGAGCATCGCACCGAGTTGGTCGCGCTGGGCCACCTCGTCATCGCCGACGTACAGCTTCTTGTCGGTCTTGACGCTGACGAACACCGGCTTCTCCGGCCTTGGCGCCGGCTTGGCGCTGGAGGCAGGCAGGTCGACCTTGATGTCGACGGTGGCCAGCGGTGCCGCGACCATGAAAATGATCAGCAGCACCAGCATCACGTCGATGAAAGGCGTGACGTTGATTTCGTGGTTTTCGGCGAGGTCGTCGCCACCTTCGTTGAGATGCAGGCCCATGGCTTACCCCACTTTGACCACGTGTGGGGCGACGCGCTCGCTGCCCTGGTGGTCCAGGTCACGGCTGACCAGCAGCAGAACCTGCGCCGAGGCGTCGGAGACCTGGGCCTTGTAGCCGGCGATGGAGCGGGCGAAGACGTTGTAGATGACCACGGCAGGAATCGCCGCGACCAGGCCCAGGGCAGTGGCCAGCAGGGCTTCGGCGATACCGGGGGCGACCACGGCCAGGTTGGTGGTCTGGGTCTTGGCGATGCCGATGAAGCTGTTCATGATGCCCCACACGGTACCGAACAGGCCCACGAACGGGGCGGTGGAGCCGATGGTGGCGAGGAAGCCGGTGCCGCTGCTCATGTTGCGGCCGCTGGCGGCGACCAGACGCTCCAGGCGGAAGCTCACGCGTTCCTTGATGCCTTCTTTCTCGCGGGTGTTGGCCGACAGGCGCATTTCATCCAGGGCATCATGGACCAGCGTGTGGGCCAGTGTGCCTGGCTTGTTGGCGGCATCGCTGGCTTCCTTGAGGCTGGCGGCCTTCTTCAGCAGGGCAACCTCGCCACGCAGGCGGCGCTTGGCACCCATCAGCTCGAAGCCCTTGGCGATCCAGATGGTCCAGGTGATCAGCGACGCGATGGCCAGGCCGATCATCACGGCTTTGACGACCACGTCGGCGTTCTTGTACATGCCCCAGGGGGACAGGTCATGGGCCATGCCCAGGGAAGTGTCTTCGGCCAGGGCCTGGACGTTCTCGTCGCCTGCTGCCTGGGCGTCGGCCGGTGCGGCTGCGGCGTTGGCATTGACGGCGTCGGCCGGCGCCTTGGCATCGGCTGCCGGGGCCTGCGCGGGAGCCGCAGGGGCTGCGGCGGCTGCCGGGGCGTTGGTGGCGGGGGCGACAGGCTCATCGGCCATGGCTGCCGGGGCCAGCACCAGGCTGAGGGTCAGCGCGGCGATGGCGCGCCAGGCGCGCGATGTGGTTGGCGAAGCGGAGGGTTGAGTACGTGTCATGCTGGCCGGACCTGATGAAGAAAAAGATTGATGTTCCCCACGGCCTCGAGACAGGCCGAGAACAGACAGGGCGCCATTATTGCAAGTAATTCTTGTTAGCAGAAGTAATAAAGTTGCCTTTTTTAACCAACGTCTAGCCGCCCATCGATTAATCCGGCTAGCCTGAACCTTTGGCCTTGGGAGTTTGCAGATGTCGGAACCATCCGTGTTGATCGTGGGCTGTGGTGATGTAGGTGGCCGCCTGGCGCGGCAGCTGCTTGCCCAGGGTTGGCAGGTCAGCGGCTTGCGGCGCTCGGTCGAGCACCTTCCGGCAGGCGTTCGGCCGATCGCCGCCGACCTGGCCGAGCCGACGATTCCCGTGGCCTGGCCGGCGCAGTCGCCGGATTACCTGGTGTATTGCGTGGCGGCCAGCCAGCACGACGAGGCGGGTTACCAGCAGGCCTATGTCGAGGGGTTGCGTCATGTGCTGGGCTGGCTGGGCGAGCGCGAACAGCGGCCGCGGCGGATTCTGTTCGTTTCCAGTAGCAGCGTGTATGCGCAGGCTGATGGCCAGTGGATCGATGAAGATGCCGAGACCGAGCCGCAGGGCTATTCGGGGCGGGTGATGCTGGAGGCCGAGCGGTTGGCAGTCGACAGTGGCCTTCCTGCGACCGTCGTACGTCTGACCGGTATCTACGGCCCGGGGCGCGAATGGCTGCTGAGCCAGGTGCGTCAGGGGTATCGGGTCGCCGAGGAGCCACCGCTGTATGGCAATCGTATCCACGCCGAGGATGCGGCGGGCTTGCTGGCCTTCCTGCTGCAGGCCGATGCCCGTGACGTGGCGCTGAAAGGTTGCTATATCGGCGTGGACGACGACCCGGCGCCCCTGGCCGAGGTGGTGGCCTGGTTGCGCCAGCACATGGGCGTCACCGAGTGGTCGGATGAGCAGCGGGTACGCCGCACCGGTAGTAAACGCTGCAGCAACGCACGGGCGCGGGCGTTGGGGTGGATGCCGCAGTATCCGAGCTACAAGGAAGGCTATGCCGCCATCCTGAAGGGTCAGGCGCCGTTTAGCGCTGATCCCCTGTAGGAGCGGCCTTGTGCCGCGATCAAGGGCGAAGCCCTTGCCAGGCGCCGGGGAGATCGGGCCTGGCAACAGGCAAGGTCAGTCGCGCTCCAGCACCCAGCGGCGTGCGCCCGGTGCCAGTTGCGGCATGTCGCTGCCTTGCGCCCGGTTCACCGCCTGGAAGATCTCCAGGGTGTCGTCGTCGCGCTTGAAGATCCATGGCGCGCCGCGCTGGTTGCGCTCGAGCCACAGGCTGTCGTTGTCGCCGCCCATGCTGGCGCAATCGCCGGCCAGGCACAGGGCGAAACGATCGGGACCCGGCAGGCCGGTGACGCTGCCGTTGTCGGCAAAGCGCACCGTCGCGCCCTTGCCTTGGCCTTCGATGATCTTCCAGTCGCCACCTAGGTAGGCTTTGTACAGCGCCTTTTCAAAGCTGCCGCCCAGCGGGGCGTTGGCGGGTGCGGCCTTGACCCGTACGAACGTCTGCTTCTCGCCGGTTTGCGAGGTGGCGCGCAGGGTATCGCCGTCCAAGCTCAATTGTTCGGTCTGGCCGCCAGAGAAGCTGGCTTGCCATTGGTCTTCTTTGGCGCTGAGGTAGCCGTCGACCGCCTCGAAGCCATTGCTGTAGCTGGCCTGCTGGTTGGCGACGTCGATTTTCCATTCGAGTACCGGCCCATGCTCGCTCAGAGCCTGGCGCAGGCTGCCGCCGTCGGCAGCATCGATAGCGTCCTGGTTGATCCAGGTGCCGTTGTAGTCTTCGGGCTTATGGCTGGCACAGCCGCCCAGGAGCAGGGCTGCCAGTGCAAGGGAAAGGGCGTGGCGCATGGTGCTGGAACCTTGGGGAAGGGGAGGTGACGGGCGGGAAGCCCGTCACCGCAGGCATCACTCGATGACCAGGATGGCGTCCATCTCGACCTGCGAGCCTTTCGGCAGCGCGGCAACGCCGATGGCGGCACGAGCTGGGTAAGGCTGTTCGAAATAGCGACCCATGATCTCGTTGACCTTGGCGAAGTGGCTCAGGTCGGTGAGGAAAATGTTCAGCTTGACGATGTCCTTGAACGAACCGCCGGCAGCCTCGGCCACGGCCTTGAGGTTTTCGAAGACCTGGACGGTCTGGGCTTCGAAGCCTTCGACCAGTTCCATGGTTTTCGGATCCAGCGGGATCTGGCCGGACATGTACACGGTGTTGCCGGCCTTGATCGCCTGGGAGTAGGTGCCGATGGCGGCTGGGGCCTTGTCGCTGTTGATGACGGTCTTGGTCATGATGACTCCTTGGTTGACGGACTACGTACGCATGCGGGTGATGCGGACCACGCCGGTCAGGGTACGCAACTTCTTGATCACGCGGGCCAAGTGCACGCGGTCGCGCACGCTGACCACCAGTTGGACCACGCTGATACGGCCGTCGCGTTCGTCCATGCTGATTTTTTCGATATTGCCGTCGGCGGCGTTGACGCTGCTGGCCAGCAGCGCGATCAGGCCACGCTGGTGCTCCAGCTCGACCCGCAGCTCGACATTGAATTCGCCGGTGATGTCCTTGGCCCAGGAGAGCTGCACGCACTTCTCCGGGTTATGGCGGATTTCACTGATGTTGCGGCAGTTTTCCAGGTGCACGACCATGCCCTTGCCCGCCGACAGGTGGCCGACGATCGGGTCGCCCGGGATCGGTGTGCAGCATTTGGCATAGCTGAGCACCAGGCCTTCGGTGCCGCGGATGGCCAGCGGGCCCTCGGGGGCCGGTAGCTGCTCGCCCTCGGCGGACAACAGGCGGCGGGCCACCACGTAGGCCATGCGGTTGCCCAGGCCGATGTCCTCGAGCAAGTCTTCGATCAGCTCCAGGCGGTACTCGGCGAGAATGCCCTGGATGCGCTCCGCAGGGATCTGCTCCAGGCTGCTGTCGAAGCCGGTGAGAACCTTGTTCAGCAGGCGTTCGCCCAGGCTGATGGATTCGGAACGGCGTTGTTGCTTGAGCGCGTGGCGAATATGCGTGCGCGCCTTGCCTGTGACCACGAAATTGAGCCAGGCCGGGTTCGGCCGCGCGCCCGGGGCGCTGACGATCTCCACGGTGGAGCCGCTCTGCAGCGGCTCGGACAGCGGCGCCAGCCGACGGTTGATGCGGCAGGCGATGCAGCTGTTGCCCACGTCGGTGTGCACCGCGTAGGCGAAGTCGACGGCGGTGGAGCCTTTGGGCAGCTCCATGATCCGGCCTTTGGGCGTGAACACGTAGACCTCGTCCGGGAACAGGTCGATCTTCACGCTCTCGATGAATTCCAGCGAGTTGCCGGCCCGTTGCTGCAGCTCGAGGATGCCCTTGACCCACTGGCGGGCGCGGGCGTGGTTGCCCTTGGGCTGCTCGTCCTCGTTGGATTTGTACAGCCAATGGGCGGCGATGCCGTTGTTGGCCATCTCTTCCATTTCGCGGGTGCGGATCTGGATCTCGATGGGCACGCCATGCATGCCGAACAGCGTGGTGTGCAGCGACTGGTAGCCGTTGGCCTTGGGGATCGCGATGTAGTCCTTGAAGCGACCGGGCAGCGGCTTGTACAGGTTATGTACGGCGCCAAGCACGCGGTAGCAGGTGTCGACCTTGTCGACGATGATGCGGAAAGCGTACACGTCCATGATCTCGTTGAAGGCACGGCGCTTGCCGCGCATCTTCTTGTAGATGCCATAGAGGTGTTTCTGCCGACCGCTGACCTCGCCCTCGATGCCGTCCGCAGCCAGGCAGTTGGCCAGGGAGTGCTCGATCTTGGCGACGATTTCCTTGCGGTTGCCACGGGCGCTCTTGACCGCTCGGTGGATCAGCGAGGAGCGCATCGGGTGCATGGCCTTGAAGCCGAGGTCTTCGAACTCCACGCGCACGTTGTGCATGCCCAGGCGGTTGGCGATGGGGGCGTAGATCTCGAGGGTTTCCTTGGCGATGCGCCGGCGTTTCTCGCCCGAGAGCACTTCCAGGGTGCGCATGTTGTGCAGGCGGTCGGCCAGCTTGACCAGGATCACGCGAATGTCGCGGGCCATGGCCATGGCCATCTTCTGGAAGTTCTCGGCCTGGGCCTCGGCCTTGGTCTCGAAGTTCATCTGGGTCAGCTTGCTGACCCCGTCGACCAGCTCGGCAACCGTCTCGCCGAACTGTTGGCAGAGGGCTTCCTTGGCGATGCCGGTGTCTTCGATCACATCGTGCAGCATGGCCGCCATCAGGCTCTGATGGTCCATGTGCATGTCGGCCAGGATGCTGGCCACGGCCAGCGGGTGGGTCACGTAGGGCTCGCCGCTGCGGCGGCGTTGGCCATCGTGCGCCTGTTCGGCGTAGAAGTAGGCCCGGCGGACCAGGTTGACCTGGTCGGGGCCGAGGTAGGTCGACAGCCGTTCGGCGAGGGCTTCTATACCCGGCATGGGGTCACCTCCTGCCGAGGAAGAATGCCTTGTGCCGCGCGACGTCGACCGGGCATGAATCAGACAGCCTCGTTGTTTTCGTCCTCGAACGCGGCGAAGACCGGATCTTCGGTGACGATCTCTTCGGCGGCGATGAACTCAGGGGTGACGATACCTTCGGCGATTTCGCGCAGGGCGACGACGGTTGGCTTGTCGTTTTCCCATGCAACCCGCGGCTCTTTGCCGCCGGTGGCCAGTTGACGGGCGCGCTTGGTCGAGAGCATGACCAGCTCAAAGCGGTTATCCACGTGTTCCAGGCAGTCTTCAACAGTTACGCGGGCCATGGTCTTCCTCAGTAGCAAATGCGGTAGGCGTGCAGCCCAGGTTGGGCAGGCGGACTCGATAGTTTAAAAAATCACCAGCCAATAGGGAAGGGCTGTTTTTCCGAGTTGGATGTGGTGGTGCCTGTTTTGCTATCGCGGGCAAGCCCGCACCTACAGGTGCCGCGCTGAAATTGAACATTGCGCTGTACTTGTGGGAGCCAACTGTCTTGAGTTGCTTGCCCCGGTCCTATCGCTGGCAAGCCAGCTCCCACAGGTACGGCGGTATCTCTGAAGACAGCGCAGGCCTGGTGGGAGCCTTACAACATGGCGTCGCGCAGGCGCGGCGTCAGTTCCTCGAACAGCGTCTGCACCGAGCGCAGCGCCCGGCAATCCGGGCGAGTCAACAGCCACAGCTGGGTATCGCAACCGGGCAGGGGGCCGCTCAGGGCCTCGACTTCAGGCAGGGCATCGACCATGTAGTCGGGCAGCGCCGCCACGCCCAGGCCGGTGCTCACCAGTTGGGCGATGGTCGACATGCTGCTGCACTGGTAGCGCGGGTTCAGCCCTGGGTACTGCTGGTTGCGCCAGACCACCGTGGGGTGGTCCTGCATGGAATCGTCCGGGGCGATCCATGGCACGTTGTTGTGCGACTCAGCCAAACGATCGCGCCACTGTGGCTGGCCGCAGACCACATAGGAGGTGGAGCCCAGGCAGCGGCCGACCAGGTGTTCAGGTGGCGTGTTGGTCAGGCGCAGGGCGATGTCGGCGTCGCGTCGGCTGAGGTTGGCGAAGGTGTTGGAGGTGCCCATTTCCAGCGAAAGGGCCGGGTAGTTCGGCATGAAGTCGGCCAGCGCCGGCAGCAGCAGGCTGTGCATCACCGCCTCGGTGCAGGTCAGGCGCACTGTGCCGCTGACCACCTGCTCGCCGCTGGTCAGGGCGACGCGCGCGGCATCCAGGGCCTGTTCGGCACGCTCGGCCTGCTCGGCCAGGGCCTGGGCGGTGTCGGTGGGCAGGTAGCCTTTGCGGCTCTTGACGAACAGGGCGGTGCCCAGCGCGGATTCCAGCCGGCGAATCGAGCGGAACACGGTGGAAACGTCGACCTTGAGCAGCTCGGCCGCCTTGGCCAGCGAGCGACCGCGCTCCAGGGCGAGCACCAGGGAGAGGTCCGCATGGGTAATCTGGTATTGCATCGATGCACGCTCTGTTTGCCGTAATGCCAATGTCTGTTGCGTAGGTGCCATTTTATAGTGGAACGGCACCCGGTAATCAATGCGCCGGATCTGCACCTATCCCCACGATGGGACAGTGAAAAGAACAACAGTACAACCATCGCCGCCCGCAAGGCGCCAGCCGTATCCCTCCACATCGCCGCCTCGAATCAAAGGATGTACAGCCATGACGTCGGTCACTCCGTGCGCCAGTTCCGCCAGCGAGATGAATGAATTCCTAGAGGCTCATCCGGACACGCAGTTCGTCGACCTGCTGATCTCCGACATGAACGGTGTGGTACGCGGCAAGCGCATCGAGCGCGCCAGCCTGCACAAGGTGTACGAAAAAGGCATCAACCTACCGGCGTCGCTGTTCGCCCTGGATATCAACGGCTCGACCGTCGAGAGCACCGGCCTTGGCCTGGACATCGGCGATGCCGACCGCATCTGCCACCCGATTCCGGGCACGTTGTCCGATGAGCCCTGGCAGAAGCGCCCCACCGCCCAGCTGCTGATGACCATGCACGAACTGGACGGCGCGCCGTTCTTCGCCGACCCGCGCGAGGTCCTGCGCCAGGTGGTCGCCAAGTTCGATGCGCTGGGCCTGGATATCTGCGCCGCGTTCGAGCTGGAGTTCTACCTGATCGACCAGGACAACCTCAATGGTCGCCCGCAGCCGCCACGCTCGCCGATCTCCGGCAAGCGCCCGCAATCGACCCAGGTGTACCTGATCGACGACCTGGACGAATACGCCGATTGCCTGCAGGACATGCTCGAGGCCGCCAAAGAGCAGGGCATCCCCGCCGATGCCATCGTCAAGGAAAGCGCCCCGGCGCAGTTCGAGGTCAACCTGCATCACGTCGCCGACCCGCTCAAGGCCTGCGATTACGCGATCCTGCTCAAACGCCTGATCAAGAACATCGCCTACGACCATGAAATGGACACCACTTTCATGGCCAAGCCCTACCCGGGCCAAGCGGGCAACGGCTTGCATGTGCACATCTCGCTGCTGGACAAGAAGACCGGCAAGAACATTTTCTCCAGCGAAGACCCGCTGCAGAGCGAGGCGCTGCGTCATGCCATCGGCGGAGTGCTGGAGACCATGCCGGCATCGATGGCCTTCCTCTGCCCGAACATCAACTCGTACCGCCGCTTCGGTGCGCAGTTCTACGTGCCCAATGCGCCGAGCTGGGGCTTGGACAATCGCACCGTGGCCCTGCGCGTGCCGACCGACAGCAGCGAGAACGTGCGCATCGAGCACCGCGTGGCCGGCGCCGATGCCAACCCGTACCTGATGCTGGCCGCGATCCTGGCCGGCATTCATCACGGCCTGACCAACCAGGTCGAGCCGGGCGAGCCGATCGAAGGCAACTCCTACGAGCAGCTCGAGCAAAGCCTGCCGAACAACCTGCGCGACGCGCTGCGCGCGCTGGACGACAGCGAAGTCCTCAACCAATACATCAGCCCGGATTACATCGACATCTTCGTGGCCTGCAAGGAAAGCGAGCTGGCCGAGTTCGAAGTGTCGATTTCCGACCTCGAGTACAACTGGTACCTGCACACGGTATAAGCCCATGAGCGCAAATGCGGTCCCTCTGATCGGTGTCAGCGCCTGCCGCCAGCAGGTGGGGAAGAACTCGTCGCACACGGTGGGCGACAAGTATGTCGAGGCGGCCGGCTTCGCCGGGCTTCCGCTGATTCTGCCCGCGCGCGACGGGGGCAGTGACCCCCAGGCGCTGGTGGCGCGGCTCGATGGCATTCTTTTTACCGGCTCGCCTTCAAATGTCGAGCCGCATCATTACAATGGCGCCCCCAGCGTGGAAGGCACCCGGCACGACCTCGCGCGTGACCGCCTGACCTTGCCCTTGCTGCAGGCGGCCATTGCCGCCGGCGTGCCGGTATTCTGCATTTGCCGTGGCTTCCAGGAGCTGAACGTGGCCCTCGGCGGTTCGCTGCACCAGCGTGTGCAGGAATTGCCAGGCTACCTGGACCACCGAGAACCTGAGGATGCACCCCTGGAGGTGCAATACGGCCCTCGACACCCCGTGGCCATCGAGCCGGGCGGGTTGTTCGAGGGCTTGGGCCTGGCTGCGCAGTTCGAGGTCAACTCGCTGCACAGCCAGGGCATCGACCGCCTGGCCCCAGGGCTGCGTGTCGAGGCGCGGGCCCCGGATGGCCTGATCGAAGCGGTGTCGATGCCTGACGCGCCGGGCTTCGTGCTTGGTGTGCAGTGGCACCCGGAATGGCGTTTCGCCGAAAACCCGGTCTCTCGGCGCCTTTTCCAGGCGTTCCGCGAGGCCTGCATAACCCATGCTGCACGGGAGGGTTCACGGCAGGAAGCATTCTGACGTCGTTACCCGAAGGTCTCCCTGCAACAGCTTTCAATGAGTGAAAGCGGGCCTTGTTCGCAAGGCCCGTGAAAACAATACCAATAGTTACGGCAAATACTCATGAGCGAATACACTGAAGCCGGCCGCCCACCCGATGTGGCGACCGACGCAGGCAACACCCAGCGCGCCAGCAAGGGCCTGGCAAAAGGCCGCCTGGGCCTGCTGGCCAGCGTGGTGCTGGGCATCTCCACCATCGCGCCCGTCTACACACTGACCGGCGCCCTGGGGCCGACCGTCCGCGAAGTGGGCGCCCACCTTCCGGCGGTCTTCATCGTGGGCTTCTTGCCCATGCTGCTGGTCGCCCTCGGCTACCGCGAGCTCAACGCCGCGGAGCCTGACAGCGGCACTTCCTTCACCTGGTCGGCACGTGCCTTCGGGCCGATGATCGGCTGGATCGGTGGCTGGGGGCTGGTCGTCGCGACCACCATCGTGCTGTCCAACCTGGCGGGCGTGGCCGTCGACTTCTTCTATCTATTCCTTGGCCAGATCACCGGGCATCAGGCATTGGCCGCGTTGGCGGACAACCTGTTGATCAACGTAGTGACCTGTTGCGTGTTCATCGCCTTGGCCGTGTGGATCTGCTGCCGGGGCATGGGCACCACCATGACGGTGCAGTACGGCCTGGTCGCCTTGCAGCTGCTGGTGCTGATCGGCTTCGCCTTCGCCGCCTTCGGTGAGACCACCGCGCCGCCACCGCTGGCCTTCGACCTGTCTTGGTTCAACCCGTTCGGCGTGGAGTCGTTCTCGGCATTCGCCGCTGGCCTGTCGCTGTCGATCTTCATCTTCTGGGGCTGGGACGTGTGCCTGACGGTCAGCGAGGAGTCGATCGGCAGTGACGAGGTGCCCGGCAAGGCCGCCACCTGGACCGTGCTGCTGATCCTCGGCCTGTACCTGGTCACGGCCATCGCCACCCTTCAGTTCGCCGGGATCAGCGATGTCGGCCTGGGCCTTGGCAACCCGCGCATCCAGGAGAACGTCTTCGCCCACCTGGCCGGCCCGGTGATGGGGCCGCTGGCGATCCTGATGTCCATCGCGGTACTGGCCAGTACCGCCGCCTCGTTGCAGTCGACCTTCGTCTCGCCGGCGCGCACGCTGCTCGCCATGGGCTACTACGGCGCCGTGCCACAGCGGTTCGCCAGCGTCTGCCCGCGCTCGCAGACCCCGCGCTACGCCACCATCTGTGCCGGTGTCGCCGCGGCGGTGTTCTACGTGACCATGCGCACCCTCAGCGAGAACGTGCTGGCCGACACCATCACGGCCCTGGGCATGATGATCTGCTTCTACTATTCGCTGACGGCCTTCGCCTGCGTTTGGTACTTCCGAAGCAGCCTGTTCGACAGCGTGCGCCACTTCTTCATGCGTGGCCTGTGCCCGCTGGTGGGTGGGGTGATTCTGTCGGTGATCTTCGTGCGCACCGCGATCGACAGTGCCTCGCCGGACTTCGGCAGCGGCTCGCATGTCGGTGGCTTGGGGCTGGTGTTCGTGATCGCGGCGATCATCTCGGCGCTGGGGATCGTGCTGATGGTGCTGTCGCGCTGGCGTGCCCCGGCCTACTTCCTGGGCGCCACCTTGCAGCAGCAGGCCAAGCTTCGATTGCAGGAGTGATGCAAGAAGGGGCTGCCTTGCAGCCCAATCGCGGGACAAGCCCGCTCCCACAGAACAACGCATAACTCTTTGAGTTTGCGGGCTCCTGTGGGAGCGGGCTTGTCCCGCGATTGCATTTCAGCTGATCAGTTGCTTGAGCAGCGCCTGATGACGTTGCTGCTGTTTCTTCAGCAGCAGGCGGTTAGCAACGAACACTGCCTTCAATTCCTTCAGCGCGACGTCGAAATCATCATTGATGATGACGTAGTCGTACTCGTCATAGTGAATCATCTCGCTGACCGCTTCCTTCATGCGGCCTTCGATGATTGCCTCGCTGTCCTGGCCGCGGTTGTCCAGGCGCTGGCGCAGGGCCTGCTGGCTCGGCGGCAGGATGAACACCGACAATGCTTCGGGCATCAGCTTGCGCACCTGCTGTGCACCCTGCCAGTCGATCTCCAGGATCAGGTCGTAGCCTTGCTCGAGGGTCTGCTGCAACGCGCTTCGCGAAGTCCCGTAGAAGTTGCCGAAGACCTCGGCATGCTCGAGGAAGTCGCCTTGCTCGATCAGGGCCTTGAATTCGTCGTGCTTGACGAAGTGATAGTTCACCCCGTGCTGCTCGCCCGGACGCATGGCGCGGGTGGTATGGGAGACCGAGACGCGGATCTGCTGGTCGTCCTTGGTCAATGCCGTGACCAGGCTGGTCTTGCCGGCACCGGAAGGGGCCGAGACGATATAGAGGGTGCCGCTGCTGTGGTTCATGGTAGGGGTGGCCTTACTCGATGTTCTGTACTTGTTCACGCATCTGTTCGATCAACACCTTGAGGTTGACCGCCGCCTGGGTGCTGCGCGGGTCGAACGCCTTGGAGCCCAGGGTGTTGGCCTCGCGGTTGAGTTCTTGCATCAGGAAGTCCAGGCGCCGGCCGGCGGCACCGCCGGACTTGAGCACTCGGCGCACTTCGGTGATGTGGGTGTTGAGCCGGTCCAGTTCCTCGGCGACGTCGCTCTTCTGCGCCAGCAGGACCATCTCCTGCTCCAGGCGCTGCGGGTCGAGCTCGGCCTGCAGGTCGGCGAAGCGGTCGAGGATGCGCTGGCGTTGGGCGGCCAGCATCTGTGGCACCAGGGCACGCAAGGTGGTGACTTCGCTGGCCATGCTGTCCAGGCGTTCATTGATCAGCCGGGCCAGCTCCAGGCCTTCGCGCTGACGCCCGGCCTTGAGCTCGGCCAAGGCTTCGTCGAACAGGGCCATGGCTTCGGCGTTGAGCGCCTGGGGATCGCTGGCGTCAGCCACCAGCACGCCTGGCCAGGCGAGGACTTCCAAGGGGTTGAGCGGTGCCGGCTGCTTGATCAGCCCGGCGACGGTTTCTGCAGCGGCCACCAACTGCGCGGCGCGCTCGCGATCGACCTGCAAAGGCTTGCCGGTGCTGTCTTCGCTCAGGCGCAGGGTGCATTCCACCTTGCCGCGCGACAGGCCTTGGCGCAGCCCTTCGCGCACGGCGCCTTCCAGGTCGCGCAGGGCCTCGGGCAGGCGCAGGTGGGGCTCCAGATAGCGGTGGTTGACCGAACGTAGCTCCCAGGCCAGGGTGCCTTGGCTGCCGGCGCGCTCGACTCGAGCAAAAGCGGTCATGCTGTGCACCATGGGGGAGTACCTCGCTAAGTCTGAATGAACGAAGAAGCCTTTCGGCTGCAAGGCGCGGGATTGTAACGCAGTGCGGCGCGGGCGCCCAATCCACCCATGTTACAGACTGCCTGGCGCCAGGGTAGGAAAAGACGACAGGCTGCCGGGCCGCGACAATAGGCATGTCTTCCCAGGGCGGCGGGCCTTATAATGCTTCGCAGATTCAAAGTCCCGGTACAGGTATCCCAGATGAAACGTCCAAGTGGTCGCGCCGCCGATCAGCTCCGCTCGATCCGCATCACCCGCAACTACACCAAGCACGCCGAGGGGTCGGTACTGGTCGAGTTCGGCGACACCAAGGTCGTCTGCACGGTCAGCGTCGAGAATGGTGTTCCCCGCTTCCTAAAAGGCCAGGGCCAAGGCTGGCTGACCGCCGAGTACGGCATGCTGCCGCGTTCCACCGGCGAGCGTAACCAGCGCGAGGCGAGCCGTGGCAAGCAGGGTGGCCGCACCCTGGAAATCCAACGCCTGATCGGCCGCTCGCTGCGCGCTGCGCTGGACATGAGCAAGCTGGGCGATATCACCCTGTACGTCGACTGCGACGTGATCCAGGCCGACGGCGGTACCCGCACCGCCTCGATCACCGGCGCCATGGTTGCCCTGTGCGACGCCTTGGCGGTGATCAAGAAGCGCGGCGGCCTCAAGGGCGGCAACCCGCTCAAGCATATGATCGCTGCTGTGTCCGTGGGCATGTACCAGGGCGAAGCGGTGCTCGACCTGGACTACCTGGAAGATTCCGCCGCCGAGACCGACCTGAACGTGGTCATGACCAGCGCCGGTGGCTTCATCGAGGTGCAGGGCACTGCCGAAGGCGCGCCCTTCCAGCCGGAAGACTTCAACGCCATGCTGGCCCTGGCCCAGAAGGGCATGAACGAAATTTTCGAACTGCAAAAGGCCTCGCTGGCCGATTGATCGCTACGCCAAGGAGGTGTGGAACATGAACGAACCTGATCTACCGATCACGCCGCCCAACGCTGAAATTCGGCAATGGGCGATGTTCTGCCACCTCTCGGCGCTGCTTGGCCTGGTGGTGCCGCTCGGGCACCTGCTGGGCCCATTGGTGATGTGGATCTGGAAGCGCGAACTGGACCCGTTCATCGATGCCCAGGGCAAGGAAGCGCTGAACTTCCAGATCAGCGTGACCATCGCCGGGTTCATCTGCTTCCTGCTGATGTTCGTGCTGGTGGGGATCGTGCTGTTCGCCATCCTGACGGTGGCGGTGCTGGTCCTGGCCATCCTTGCGGGGGTCAAGGCCAATGAAGGCAAGCCTTACCGCTATCCGCTGATCTGGCGGCCGATCAAGTAAGACTAATTGCCCCAATTGCCGGCAAGCCGGCCCCCACAGGGTCTTGCACGATACCTGTAGGAGCGGGCTTGTCCCGCGATGGGCTGCAAAGCAGCCCCAAAGGTCAGATGGTCAACGTCCAGTCGTAGTCCACGATCAGCGGCGCATGCTGGGAGAAGCGCGGCTGGCGCGGCAGGCGTGCATTGCGCACGAAGCGGCGCAGGCCCGGGGTGAGGATCTGATAGTCGAACCGGTAGCCCAGGTTGAGCATCTCGGCCTGCTCGTTGTCCGGCCACCAGCTGTACTGGTCGCCTTCACGGCTGACCTCGCGCAGGGCATCGACGTAACCCATGTCGCCGACGATCGCATCCATCCAGGCACGCTCCGGCGCCAGGAAGCCCGGCGATTGCTGGCTGTCGCGCCAGTTCTTGATGTCCAACTTCTGCTGCGCCACGTACAACGAGCCGCAATAGATGTACTCGCGACGCTTGCGGCGCTGCTTGTCCAGGTACTTGGCAAAATCGTCCATCAACTTGAATTTCTGGTTCAAGTCTTCGTCGCCGTTCATGCCCGAAGGCAGCAGCAGGCTGGCAATACTGACTTTGTCGAAATCTGCTTGCAGGTAACGCCCGTAGCGGTCGGCTGTCTCGAAGCCCAGGCCGGTGATGACTGCCTTGGGCTGCATCCGCGAGTACAGTGCCACGCCACCTTGGGCTGGCACCTCCGCGTCGCAGGCGTAAAGGAAATAGCCATCGAGCTGGAAAGCTGGGTCGTCGAGTTCAAAGGCCGAGGCGCGGGTATCCTGAAGGCAGATGACGTCGGCATTCTGGGCTTGCAGCCAGCTGAGCAGTCCACGCTCGGCCGCAGCCTGAATGCCATTTACGTTCACACTGATGATCCGCATAAATGGCCCCAAAAATCTCGTGCGTGTATGATACCCGAGCTCAACTCATTTAGCTAAATCCGTGGTATTCGGGACTCTTCATGCAGCCGTATCAGCGCGACTTCATTCGTTTTGCCATCGATCGCGGGGTTCTGCGCTTCGGTGAGTTCACCCTGAAATCGGGGCGTACCAGCCCGTACTTCTTCAATGCCGGCCTGTTCAACACAGGTTCCGCACTGGCCCAGCTGGGGCGTTGCTACGCCGCGGCCATCGTCGACAGCAAGATCCCGTTCGACGTGTTGTTCGGCCCGGCCTACAAGGGTATTCCCCTGGCGGCGGCCACTGCCGTGGCCTTGGCTGAGCAACACCAGCTCGACGTGCCTTGGTGCTTCAACCGCAAGGAAGCCAAGGATCACGGCGAAGGCGGCAGCCTGGTCGGCGCCCCGCTGGCCGGTGACGTGCTGATCATCGACGACGTGATCACTGCCGGTACCGCCATTCGCGAAGTCATGCAGATCATCAATGCCCAGCAGGCCAAGGCCGCAGGCGTGCTGATCGCGCTGAACCGCGAAGAGCGCGGCAATGGCGAGCTGTCGGCGATCCAGGAAGTCGAGCGCGACTTCGGCATCCCGGTGGTCAGCATCGTGTCGCTGACCCAGGTGCTGGAGTTCCTGGCCGACGACCCGCAGCTCAAGCAACACCTGCCGGCTGTCGAGGCCTACCGGGCGCAGTACGGGATCTGATTCCCGCGCTGCACAAAAAAGGCGACCATCGAGGTCGCCTTTTTTGCAGCCGTGTTGTGCTCACTGGCCCCATCGCCGGCAAGCCGGCTCCCACAGGGGCCAGCATAGTCCTTGTGGGAGCCGGCTTGCCGGCGATGGGCGGTGCTGACGACTCAGGAGCGTTTGGTATTGGTGATCAGGGTACCGACACCGCTGTCGGTGAAGATCTCCAGCAGCACGGCGTTCGGCACGCGCCCATCGATGATGTGCGAGCTGTTCACGCCGCCTTGCACCGCTTCCAGTGCGCACTTGATCTTCGGCAGCATGCCACCGTAGATGGTGCCGTCGGCGATCAGTTCGTTGACCTGTTCGGTGGTCAGGCCGGTCAGCACGGTGCCTTGCTTGTCCATCAGGCCGGCGATGTTGGTGAGCAGCATGAGCTTCTCGGCCTTCAGCGCCTCGGCCACTTTGCCGGCCACCAGGTCGGCATTGATGTTGTACGACTCACCGTTCTTGCCCACGCCGATCGGAGCGATCACCGGGATGAAGTCGCCCTTGACCAGCATGTTCAGCAGGTCGGTGTTGACGCTTTCCACTTCGCCCACATGGCCGATGTCGATGATTTCCGGTTGGGTCATTTCCGGGGTCTGGCGGCTGACGGTGAGCTTCTTGGCGCGAATCAGCTCCGCATCCTTGCCGGTCAGGCCGATGGCGCTGCCGCCATGGCGGTTGATCAGGTTGACGATGTCCTTGTTGACCTGGCCGCCCAGCACCATCTCCACCACGTCCATGGTCGCCGAGTCGGTGACGCGCATGCCGTCGATGAAGTGGCTCTCGATCGACAGGCGCTTGAGCAGGTCGCCGATCTGCGGGCCGCCACCGTGCACGACCACCGGGTTGATGCCCACGGCCTTCATCAGCACGATGTCACGGGCAAAGCCGGTCTTGAGCTCTTCGCTCTCCATCGCGTTGCCGCCGTACTTGATCACCAGGGTCTTGCCGACAAAGCGGCGAATGTAGGGCAGTGCTTCGGACAAAACCTCGGCTACATGGGAAGCGGCATCGCGATCGAGGGTCATGCAGGGCTCCAGGTAAGGAACGGATAGTCGTCAGAACGGCAGTTGCAGGCCTGGTTCGACCCGCAGCAACTGCTCGCGGAATACAGCCTTGATACGTTGCAGCTCGGCGTCGCTGTCGGCCTCGAAGCGCAGCACCAGCACCGGTGTGGTGTTGGAGGCGCGGACCAGGCCCCAGCCATGGGCGTAGTCGACCCGCACACCATCGATGGTGGTGAGGTTGGCATCGCCCCAGGCAGCGTCGCGTTGCAGTGCATCAATGATGCTGAATTTACTCTCGTCGGTCACATCAATGTTGATTTCCGGCGTGGAAATATCGTTCGGGAACGCGGCGAACAGGCTTTCGGCGTCCTGGCCGGCCTTGCTGAGGATTTCCAGCAGGCGCGCGGCGCTGTAGATGCCGTCGTCGAAACCGTACCAGCGTTCCTTGATGAAGATGTGCCCGCTCATCTCGCCGGCCAGCAGCGAGCCGGTCTGCTTCATCTTCTTCTTGATCAACGAATGGCCGGTCTTCCACATCAGTGCGCGGCCACCGTGCTGTTCGATCAGCGGGGTCAGGCGGCGGGTGCACTTGACGTCGAAGATGATCTCGGCGCCGGGGTTGCGCGACAGCACGTCCTGGGCGAAGAGCATCAGCAGGCGGTCGGGGTAGACGATGCTGCCAGCATTGGTCACCACGCCCACACGGTCGCCGTCACCGTCGAAGGCAAGGCCGATGTCGGCACCGGTTTCCTTGACCTTGGCGATCAGGTCTTCGAGGTTCTCGGGCTTGCCTGGGTCCGGGTGATGGTTGGGGAAGTTGCCGTCGACCTCGCAGAACAGCGGGATGACGTCGCAACCCAGGGCTTCGATCAGCTGCGGGGCGATGACGCCGGCGGCGCCGTTGCCGCAATCGACCACGACCTTGAGCTTCTTGGCCAGCTTCACGTCGCTTGTGATCTGCTGGAAGTAGCGCTCGAGGATCTCGACCTTCTCGACGCGGCCTTCGCCACGGGTGAGGTCGTTGGTCTTGAGGCGGGTCAGCAGGGCCTGGATCTGTTCGTTGGCCAAGGTGTCGCCGGCGATGACGATCTTGAACCCGTTGTAGTCAGGTGGGTTGTGGCTGCCGGTGAGCATCACGCCTGATTTGCCGGCCAGTACGTTGGCGGCGTAGTACAGCGCTGGGGTCGGCACCAGGCCGACGTCGCTGACCTGGCATCCGGCATCGGCCAGGCCTTTGATCAGCTGTTCCACCAGCATTGGGCCGGACAGGCGGCCGTCGCGGCCAACCGAAACCTGGGGTTCGCCCTGGGCCAGGCTCTGGGCGCCGATGGCGCGGCCGATCCAGTAGGCGGTCTCGCCCGTCAGGGTTTTACCGACCACGCCGCGAATGTCATAGGCGCGGAAGATGCTCTCGGGCAGTGCGGGGACCAGGTGGGCCATGTCGTTCATCTCTGGGGTGCTCCAATCATCAAAGGCTTCTGGGCAGGCGCAAACTGAACGCTTGGACGATGCATTTGCCAGAGAGTTCGCCGTCCATGGCCCAACGGTCGGTCTATCGGCTCAGTGGCTACCGGAATGGCCGAAGCCGCCAGCGCCGCGCTGGCTCTCGTCGAACGATTCGACGATGTCGAAATGCGCCTGCACCACCGGCACCAGCACCAGCTGGGCGATACGCTCGCCGATGGCGATGGTGAACGGCGTCTGGCCGCGGTTCCAGCAGGAGACCATCAGTTCGCCCTGGTAGTCCGAGTCGATCAGGCCGACCAGGTTGCCCAGCACGATGCCATGCTTGTGGCCCAGGCCCGAACGCGGAAGGATCAGGGCGGCCAGGCCCGGGTCGCCGATGTAGACCGACAGGCCGGTGGGGATCAGCAGGGTCTGGCCCGGCTCCAGGACGGTGTCTTCCTTGAGCATGGCGCGCAGGTCCAGGCCGGCGGAGCCGGGCGTGGCGTACTGCGGCAGCGGGAATTCGTTGCCCAGGCGAGGGTCGAGGATCTTGGCTTGAAGAGCGTGCATGTAACTTATTGAACCTGGTTGAGCCGTTCGGCGATGAAGGCGACCAGCTGGCGGGCGATCTTGCCCTTGCTGGTCTGCGCGAAGAGGGTCTGGTGCTGCTGCCGGTCGATCACGGTCAGGGCGTTTTCCTCGCTGTTGAAGCCGATGCTGGGGTTGGCCACATCATTGGCGACGATCAGGTCGAGGTTCTTGTCCTTGAGCTTGCGCGTGGCGTAATCGAGCAAGTGTTCGGTCTCGGCGGCGAAGCCGACGCTGAACGGGCGGTCGGTACGGCCGGCGATAGTCGCAAGGATATCCGGATTGCGCACCATCTGCAGCAGCATGCCGTCACCGGTCGTAGGATCTTTCTTGAGCTTTTGCGGGGCGACGACTTCCGGGCGGTAGTCCGCGACCGCAGCCGAGGCGATGAACAGGTCGCACGGCATGGCCGCCTCGCACGCCGCGAGCATGTCCCGCGCGCTGACCACGTCGATCCGGTTGACCCGGTCGGGGGTCGGCAGGTGTACGGGGCCGGTGACGAGGGTCACCCGAGCCCCGGCTTCGGCGGCCGCCTCGGCCAGGGCGAAGCCCATCTTCCCGGAGCTATGATTGGTGATGTAGCGCACCGGGTCGATGTTTTCCTGGGTGGGGCCGGCGGTGATCAGTACATGCTTGCCGGTCAGTGCCTGGCGCTTGAAGCTCTCGGCCGCGCACCAGGCAAGGTCCGTGGCCTCGAGCATGCGGCCCAGGCCCACGTCGCCGCAGGCCTGGCTGCCGGAGGCGGGGCCGAACACCTGGATACCGCGGCTCTTGAGCAGGTCGAGGTTGGCCTGGGTGGCCGGGTCGCGCCACATGGCCTGGTTCATCGCCGGGGCGACGGCCACAGTGGCATCGGTGGCCAGCACCAGGGTGGTCAGCAGGTCGTCGGCCATGCCTTGGGCCAGGCGTGCCATGAGGTCGGCCGTGGCCGGGGCGATCAATACCAGGTCGGCCCACTTGGCCAGTTCGATGTGCCCCATGGCCGCTTCGGCCGCGGGGTCGAGCAGATCCATGTGCACCGGGTGGCCGGACAGCGCCTGCAGGGTCAGCGGGGTGATGAACTCGGCACCACCCCGGGTCATGACGACGCGCACCTGCGCGCCGTGTTCCAGGAGTCGGCGAATCAGCTCGGCGCTCTTGTAGGCGGCGATGCCGCCACCCACGCCGAGAACGATGCGCTTGCGATACAGCCGCTGCATAGGCTTGCCTTTTTCCAGTGAAAGCGGGCGGCGACGACAACTGCCTGCGGCAGAACGTCGCATCTACGGAGCGGGATAGATTAACACAGGGCCGAAACGGGCCGCAGTAGCACGCAAGGAGGGGTATGAACATCAGGGAGTGGCCGGCGGACGAACGGCCGCGGGAGAAACTGTTGCAGCGCGGTGCCGCCGTGCTATCCGATGCCGAGCTGCTTGCAGTGTTGCTGGGGTCCGGGGTCGCAGGGCGCAATGTATTGGACCTGGCGCGTGGCCTATTGGTCCGTTTTGGCGGCCTCAGGCCGTTTCTGGAGGCTGATCGAGCGGCCATTCTCGGCGAGCCTGGCCTGGGCCCGGTGAAGTACGCGCAATTGCAGGCCTTGTTGGAGATTGGCCGGCGTTATCTGGATGAGTCCATCGAGCGTGAGCCGGCCCTGGAGAGTCCGGCGACTGTGCGGCGCTACCTGAAATCCATGCTGCGCCATGAGGCCAGCGAGGTATTCGGTTGCCTGTTTCTGGATACCAAGCACAGGCCGATTGCGTTCGAGATCCTGTTTCGCGGCACGATCGACAGGGCGAGCGTCTACCCCCGGGAAGTGGTGCGCCGCGCATTGCGGCACAATGCGGCGGCGTTGATCTTGTGCCACAACCATCCTTCGGGCAACAGCGAGCCGAGCCAGGATGACGTGCACCTGACGGCTTCGCTGAAGCGGGGGCTGGCGTTGATCGATGTGCAGGTGCTGGATCACATCATCATTGGCGACGGGGAGCCGCTGTCGATGCTGGAGCAGGGGTGGCTCGTAACCTAGCTATCCCCAGGCCTTCACCATCCTGTAGGAGCGGCCTTGTGCCGCGAAAGGGCTGCGCAGCAGCCCCTTGCCTCGTGGTGGGCAGTAGAGCCCAGGGGGCGCGTTGCGGCCCTTTCGCGGCGCAAGGCCGCTCCTACAGGGCTTTAGCGATTGACGGAGACCTTGCTCAAATCCAGCCGTCCGAACGGGCTCACTTGATAACCCTCCACACCCTGGCGCAGCAAGGTCGCCGCAGTCGGGTGGGCCAGCGGCAGCCATAGGGCCTGCTGGTGGATCAGCGTCTGGGCCTGCTGGTACAGGCGGCTGCGCACGCTCTGGTCGTTGGTGGTGCGTCCGGCGCTGATCAACTGGTCCAGGCGGTTGTCGCAAAAACGCGCGAAGTTGGTTCCCGACTTCACCGCCGCGCAGGAAAACTGCGGGCTGAGGAAGTTGTCCGGGTCGCCATTGTCACCCGCCCAGCCCATGAACAGCAGGTCATGCTCGCCAGCTTTGGCGCGGCGGATCAGCTCGCCCCACTCGATGACGCGGATCTCGGCCTTGATACCGATCTTCGCAAGGTCTGCCTGGAGCATCTGTGCGCCCAGGCTCGGGTTTGGGTTGAGCAGGCTGCCCGAAGGGCGGGTCCAGATCGTCGTGGCGAAGCCGTCCGCCAACCCAGCCTTGGCCAGCAGGGCCTTGGCTTTTTTCAGGTCGAGGGCGTAGCCGGGCAAGTCCTTGGCGTAGCTCCAGGTGTTGGGTGGGTAGGGACCGTTGGCCGCAGTGGCGGTGCCCTCGAACACTGCCTTGAGGTAGGCGGGCTTGTCGAAGGCGAGGTTGATCGCCTGGCGTACCTCGGGCTTGTCGAGTGGCGGATGCTGGCTGTTGAGGGCGACGAAGGCAGTCATGAAGGCTGGGGTCGAGGCCACCTTGAGGCTGCCGTCCTTGCCGGCTTCGGCGATATCCAGCGGCTTGGGCGACAGCGCCACCTGGCATTCGCCACGCTTGAGCTTCTGCAGGCGCACGTTGGCGTCCGGCGTGATGGCGTAGATCAGCGGGTCGATGGCCGGCTTGCCGGCGAAGTAGTCGGGGTTGGCGCGGTAGCGCACCACGGCGTCCTTCTGGAAACGCTGGAACACGAACGGCCCGGTGCCCACTGGTTGGCTGTTGAGCTTCTCCGGCGTGCCGGCCTTGAGCAACTTGTCGGCGTACTCGGCGGAGTAGATCGAGGCGAAGCCCATGCTCAGGGTGGCCAGGAAGGTGGCGTCCGGGTGGGTCAGGGTGAAGCGTACGGTGTGTGGCTCCGGCGCCTCGATCAGCTTGATCAGGTTGCCCAACTGCAGCGACTGGGCATGCGGGTAGCCGCCCGGGGCCGTCTTGTGCCAGGCATGGGCGGGGTAGAGCATGCGTTGGAAGCTGAACAGCACGTCGTCGGCATCCAGCTCGCGGCTGGGCTTGAACCCGCTCGTGGAATGGAACTTCACGCCGCTGCGAAGCTTGAAGTCATAGACCGTGCCGTCATCGGACACTGTCCAGCTTTCGGCCAGGCTAGGCACCACCTTGCCCTGGCTGGCGTCGAACTCCACCAGGCGGTTCATCAGCACATCCGCCGACGCATTGGTAGTGGTCAACGAGTTGTACTGGACCACGTCGAAACCTTCGGGGCTGGCCTCGGTACAGACGGCAAGCGGTGCTGCCTGGGCGAGGCCTACGGCAAACAGGGAAGTGAACAACAACGAAAGGGCGGCGGCACGCATGGTGGCTCCTTGGCTGGCCAGATGGCCCATTTGTCTATCTATGCAGTCGGAAACGTCCTACCCTAGTGTGCGCATCGTCAAATGACCACCCTCTTTTTCACTGGCACGGCGACGAGCGGTCGACAGCGCGCGGGGCTTGTCGCTATGCTGGCCGGGCGCGCTCGGCCCTATCAGGATATGTATCTTCTGTTGTTGTGGCCGAGTCTTTCTGGTATAAAACAGCGCTCTTTTCTAGGGGCACGGTCTGTCGCGCAAGCGGATCCGGTCGATAAGACCCCCGGAAACACGGCGCCTAGCGCCATAGACTGAGAGATTAAGCGGCCAACCCATGCCGGGTTGGGCATGTGGTTTTAGAGGGCTGAGGCATGTCGAGAGTCTGTCAAGTTACCGGTAAGGGTCCGGTAACCGGGAACAACATTTCCCACGCAAACAACAAAACCCGTCGTCGTTTCCTGCCGAACCTGCAGCACCACCGTTTCTGGGTTGAATCCGAGAAGCGTTTCGTGCGTCTGCGCGTTTCCGCCAAGGGCATGCGTATCATCGACAAGCGCGGTATCGATGCCGTCCTGGCCGACATCCGTCGCGCTGGCGCCAAGGTTTAAGGGAGAACATCATGCGTGAATTGATCCGTCTGGTTTCGAGTGCCGGTACCGGCCACTTCTACACCACCGACAAGAACAAGCGCACCACTCCGGACAAGATCGAGATCAAGAAATACGATCCGGTCGTCCGCAAGCACGTGGTGTACAAGGAAGCCAAGATCAAGTAATTGATCGGCGACCTGAAAAAACCCGCTTCCGTGAGGAAGCGGGTTTTTTTATGTGCGCCAGGCATGGCGCGTTGCGCGTTAGCGCAACCCGCTTGGCTGTGGTGGCCGAGCAGGTGACTTGGAGGTGAAAGTCCTCTACACACCCGGCAAGGGGAAGTGTTAGCCAGAGGCAAGGGTGTCGCGGGCGACTGCGAATCTGAA
>NZ_JBLUPY010000043.1:0-36131 GCF_048068215.1 Pseudomonas sp. NY15372 | reverse complement strand
CGCCCAGCCGGGGGCCGCGGGGGGGCGGGGCGCGGTTTTTTGGGCTGGCCGCCGTGCCGGGCCCCGCGCCCCCCCCCCCGGTGTTGTCCGGGGCGCCCTGGCCCCGCGAAAGGGGCGCGGAGCGGCCCCAACTTCTTATTCCCCGCGGATGTACTGCTCCAGTTGCAGGATCAGGTTGGCCTGTTCGGCAATGGTTTCCTTGACCAGGTCACCGATCGACAGCAGGCCGAGCAGCTCGCCGTTGCTGACCACCGGCAGGTGGCGCAGGTGGCGGTTGGTCATCAGGTTCATGCAGTACTCGAGGTTCTGCTTGGGCTCGACCGTGACCACCGGCGCGCTCATGATCTCGCGCACGGGGGTGGCGGCGGAAGAGCGGCCCTTGAGCACCAGCTTGCGTGCGTAGTCGCGCTCACTGACGATCCCCACCACCTGGTTGTCTTCCAGCACCGGCAGCGCGCCGATGTTCTTTTCCGCCAGCAGTTTCAGGGCGTCGAGCACCGAGTCGTCAGGGCCGATGGTGTAGACGGTCTGATGTTGTGACTTGGTCTTGAGCAGTTGTTCGACGTTCTTCATACGGGCCTCTGCAGGGTGGAAAAATCGCTGGGTCGATTTAACTAAAGCATCCGGTATGCCGACCTGCACGACAATGCAGGAAACGGCATCGACGCGATTGAAAAACGTCATGCAAGACACGGCACTGCCCCCCGCTCCCACCAGGCCTGCGCTGTCTTCGCAGACACCGCCGTACCTGTGGGAGCCGGCTTGCCGGCGATTAGCCGGACAAGCAATTCAAGACAGTTGGCTCCCACCAGGCCCGCGCAGTTTTCACGGATACCGCCGTACCTGTGGGAGCCGGCTTGCCGGCGATTGGCCGGACAAGCAATTCAAGTCAGTCGCTCCCACAGTCCACTTAGGCTTGGCCGCTACAGCTTAGGCAGCTGCCCGATCCGCGCGACCATCTCGCTGACGATCTGCAAATCGAGCATGAACTGCTCCACGGTCTTGAACTCGTTGTCGTTGTGCCCGGTGTACTTCACGTTGGGCATGGCCAAGCCGAATTGCACCCCGTTGGGCAGGTCATGCACCGACGTGGCGCCGGCGGAGGTGCCGAATTCGTGGGGCAAACCGAGATTCTGCGTCGCCACGTCGAGCAGGGCCTTGACCCACTCGCCTTCCGGGTTGCGGTACATCGGCTCGTCGAGGCTGTATTCGAAGGCCACCGAGGTATGGCTACCACGCGCCCAAGTGCCCAGCTTGTCGGCCAGCTCGTCCTTGATCGTGGCGATCGGCTTGCCTTTCGGAATGCGCAGGTTGACTGCGAGCTTCAAAGCCTTCTGGTCAAGGCCGACGTAGGTCAGCGAGGCGGTCAGCGGGCCCATGAATGCATCCTCGAAGCCCACGCCCAGCTTCTTGCCCAGGTAGTCCAGGCCCCAGTTGTCGGCTGCGTAGCGGGCGGCGTCGGTGATGTGGTTGTGCTTGAGCGGTACTCGATCACCCAGGCCATTGAGGAAGTCGAGCATGCGCGCCACCGGGTTGACCCCCGACTCCGGCTCCGAGGAGTGGGCCGAGACCCCGGTGACGGTCAGGATCACCTCCTTGCCGGCCACCTTGGCGTCGATGGTGAAGTCGCCACCGTTGCGCTTGACGTAGTCATCGCCCGCTTTCTTCAGGCCCTCGGCCAGTGCGGCCGGGTTGTCGCCGAGCAAGGTCGCCACCGAGGTGGAGGGGATCTGGTTGGTGGCCAACCCGCCTGTCAGCTGGGTGACTTCGGCGCCCTTGCCGGTGGCCGGGCGTCGACGGAAGCTGGCCATCACGGTGCCGTAGCCTTTTTCGGCGATCACCACCGGGTAGCCGCCGTCCAGGGCCAGGTTGTAG
The DNA here is from genome assembly GCF_048068215.1 of Pseudomonas sp. NY15372. Taxonomy (NCBI): domain Bacteria; kingdom Pseudomonadati; phylum Pseudomonadota; class Gammaproteobacteria; order Pseudomonadales; family Pseudomonadaceae; genus Pseudomonas; species Pseudomonas sp. NY15372. The sequence goes on along the minus strand of NZ_JBLUPY010000043.1, from coordinate 34,256 downwards.
TTGGGCTTGGGGTTGCGGGCGAAATAATAGGGGATCGCCTCGCCGGTGGTTTCCTCGGTGGTGTCTACCAGTAGCTTGAACTGGCGGGCCAGCGGCAGCTTTTCATCCTTGGCCACTTTCAAGGCGTACAGCGCCACGACGATCCCGTTCTTGTCGTCCTCGGTGCCGCGGCCATACATGCGGTCGCCCACCAGGGTGACCTTGAACGGATCCAGGCGCGTGCCGTCCTCGAGCTTCCAGTTGTCCGGGTTCACCGGCACAACGTCGGCATGGGCATGGATACCGACGACTTCCTTGTCGTTGTCGCCCAGGGAGATTTCATAGACCCGGTTGTCGACGTTGCGGAAGGCCAGCCCGAAGCCCTCGGCCAAGGCCTTGATCTTGTCGGCAATCTTCAAAAACTCGGGGTTCTCGTGCTGTGGCACGCCCTCAACCTGGAAGGTCGGGATGGCCACCAGTTCACGCAAGGTCTCGGTGGCGGCCTTACCGTACTTGATGCGGGTGTAGAGGCCCAGCAGGCGGTTGATTTCATTCTGCTGGTCGGCCGACAGCGGCTTGTTGGCCAGGTAGACCTTTACCGTGTCGGCCAGGTTGTCTGCCTTGGCCAGGTCGCTCTCTGCCAGTTTGCCCAGGAACTGGCGGAAGCCAGCCGGGTCGCTGCCATCGTAGGCCTTGAGAATGGCGGCAGATTGCTGTGGCGTGAGGTTGGCCTGGGCATGGCCGGCGAACAGCCCAAGGCTTGCGAGCAATAGCGTTGCGGTGGTGAATTTTTTCAGGGTCATGGGTCAGCGCAGTCCTTCGCAGAGCATGGAAAAGGTACCCGTAGGAACGGGAAGGCACCCACGCTAACACCAATGACCCGCCTCAGGGGAGAGGCACAATGGCACTGACGCACAAACGAAAAAGCTGGGAAGTCTTCGAAGGGCTGCTCTAAATCCCTATCTGCCAGAACGGATCTTCTTGCCAATCACTCGGAAAGCCCATGGCATGTAATGGGACTTCCGGAAACTCGGCCAGTAAATCATGAAGACGACGATCCCAGCTGGTATGAGGGCTCACGTGGCGCATCAGTAAGTTGAGGATGCACAGAACGGTGAATACACGGGCATGCGGACCAGGATGTTGGAGGTGCTTGGGCCAGAGGAATGTGGCTTCGTTTTGAATAACAAGCCCGCGCCTTATTAGCAATGCCAATTGCTCGGGAACACTGATAGCGGGCTTGAGGAAGCGCTTTATAGGGAAATTGGCCAGGCAAAAAAAAACCGCTCAATTTGTGCATGGTTGCCGAAGCAGCCAGAGGCATGGCGGGTGTGTTGTGGTCAAGGTTATGGAGCTGTGCCCCGTTTTGCAAGGAGATTGACGCTGTGCTGATCGGTGGAGATGTAAACGCATCTTGCAAGGCTTCAGCACAAACGAAAAAGCCCCGGGAATTCTCCCAGGGCTTCAGGTATGGCGCACTCGGCGGGATTCGAACCCACGACCCCTGCCTTCGGAGGGCAGTACTCTATCCAGCTGAGCTACGAGTGCAACGGGGCGCAATGATACCCATCTCCTTAGGTGGCGTCCATCGCCTTGATCTGTAGCTCTTTTTGCCACAGGGCGGTGGCGCATGCCTTGGCAAGGCAACGCTCGGGGAAACGGGCTTGCCTCGTCATAAGGGCGCCATAACCTTATTCGATATCGGTATTTCCTGAACCGCTCTTATGCTCGCTATGCTCTGGTCACAACTTGTTATAACAAGTATCCCTATAGCGAAGAGAACCATGGCCGAATTGCTCCCCTTGTCCCCGGTACCGCTTTATACCCAGCTCAAGGAAGTGCTGCGCGAGCGCATCCTGGACGGCACCTACCCACCCCACAGCCGTATGCCGTCGGAAAGCGAGCTGGGCAAGGCGTTCGACGTCAGCCGTATCACCGTACGCCAGGCCTTGGGCGACCTGCAGAAGGAGGGGCTGATCTTCAAGATCCACGGTAAAGGCACCTTCGTGGCCAAGCCCAAGGCGTTCCAGAACGTGACCCACTTGCAGGGGTTGGCCGAATCCATGACCCAGATGGGCTACGAGGTGCTCAACCGACTGCGAAGCTTTCGCCATGTGCCGGCCAACGCGCTGGTGGCGGCGCGGCTGCAGGTGGAGGAGGGCAGCCTGGTCACCGAGATCCGCCGTGTGCGCTTGATCAACCGCGAGCCGGTGTCGCTGGAGCTGACCTGGTTGCCCCAGGCCGTGGGCGAGAAGCTGGAAAAGGCCGACCTGGCCACCTGCGACATCTTCCTGTTGCTGGAGAACGAGTGCGGCATCCCACTGGGCCATGCGGACCTGGCCATCGACGCGGTGCTCGCCGACCGCGACCTGACCCAGGCGCTGGAGGTCGAGGAGGGCTCGCCGATCATGCGCATCGAGCGCCTCACCCACGCCGCCGACGGCACGCCGCTGGACTTCGAACACCTGTACTACCGCGGCGATGCCTTCCAGTACCGCCTGCGTATCGACCGCCAGAAAGGAGCCAAGGCATGACCATCGACACCCGCGACTACGACATCATCGTCATCGGCGGCGGCACTGCCGGGCCCATGGCGGCGATCAAGGCCAAGGAACAGGACAAGACCCTGCGCGTGCTACTGCTGGAAAAAGCCAACGTCAAGCGCAGCGGTGCCATCAGCATGGGCATGGATGGCCTGAACAATGCGATCGTCCCCGGCCATGCGACGCCGGAGCAGTACACCAAGGAAATCACCGTGGCCAACGACGGCATCGTCAACCAGGCCGCCGTGCATGCCTACGCCACCCACAGCTTCGAGACCCTCGAACAACTGGACCGCTGGGGTGTGAAGTTCGAGAAGGACGAAACCGGCGACTACGCGGTGAAGAAGGTCCATCACATGGGGGCCTACGTGCTACCCATGCCCGAGGGCCACGACATCAAGAAAGTGCTCTATCGTCAGCTCAAGCGTGCGCGGGTCGAGATCAGCAACCGCATGGTCTGCACCCGTGTGCTGCTGGACGCCGAAGGCGCTGCGGCCGGGGTGATGGGCTTCGACTGCCGCAGCGGCGAATTCCAGGTGATCCGCGCCAAGGCGGTGATCCTCGCCTGCGGCGCGGCCGGGCGCCTGGGCCTGCCGTCGTCGGGCTATCTGATGGGTACCTACGAGAACCCGACCAATGCTGGCGATGGCTATGCCATGGCCTATCACGCCGGGGCGGAGCTGGCGAACCTGGAATGCTTCCAGATCAACCCGCTGATCAAGGACTACAACGGCCCGGCCTGCGCCTATGTCACCGGCCCCCTGGGCGGCTACACGGCCAACGGCAAGGGCGAGCGCTTCATCGAGTGCGACTACTGGAGCGGGCAGATGATGTGGGAGTTCCACCAGGAGCTGGAGGGTGGCAACGGCCCGGTATTCCTCAAGCTCGACCACCTGGCCGAGGAAACCATCCAGGACATCGAGCAGATCCTGCACAGCAACGAACGCCCCAGCCGTGGCCAGTTCCATGCCGGGCGCGGTACCGACTATCGCCAGCACATGGTGGAGATGCACATCTCCGAGATCGGTTTCTGTTCCGGGCATTCGGCCTCGGGCGTCTGGGTCAACGAGAAGGCCGAGACCAGTGTGCAAGGCCTGTACGCCGCCGGTGACATGGCCGCGGTGCCGCACAACTACATGCTGGGTGCGTTCACCTATGGCTGGTTCGCCGGGGTCAACGCCGCCCGCTACGTGGCCGGGCGCGCGCTGGCCGACGTGGACGCGGCCCAGGTGGAGCGCGAGCGCGAGCGGGTGTTCGCCCCACTGCGGCGTGAGCACGGCCTGCCGCCGGCCCAGGTCGAGTACAAGCTGCGGCGCATGGTCAACGATTACCTGCAGCCGCCGAAGGTGACCAAGAAGATGGAGATCGGCCTGGCGCGTTTCGCCGAGATCGAGCGGGACCTTTCGCAGATGAAGGCCGGCAACCCCCACGAGCTGATGCGCGCCATGGAAGTGAGCGTGATCCGTGATTGCGCCGAGATGGCGGCGCGGGCCTCGCTGTTTCGCGAGGAGAGCCGTTGGGGGCTGTATCACCACCGGGTCGACTTCCCCGAGCGCAACGATGGCGAGTGGTTCTGCCATTGCCATCTGAAGAAGGGTGAGGACGGGCGGATGACCAGTTTCAAGAAGCCGGTCGAGCCGTACCTGATTGCCCTGGATGCCCAGGAGCAGAGCGCATACGACCGGCTGCGGGTGAAGGCCGATGCTGCGTGAACGGGGCCGCTGTGCGGCCCAATCGCGGGGCAAGCCCGCTCCCACAGGCCGGTCGCCGTTTGGATGACTCCACCGTACCTGTGGGTGCGGGCTTGTCCCGCGATCGGGCCGGCAGCCTTTCGAAAATCAAGCATGTGAACCACAGGCGTCAAGGAGCCCTGAAATGGCTTACCAACCCCAAGAAATCTTCTTTCGCAGCAATGCCCCGGTCACCATCGACGAAGACAAGTGCATCGCCGAAAAAGGCTGCACCGTCTGCGTCGAGGTCTGCCCGATGGACCTTCTGGCCATCAACCCGGCTACCCAGAAGGCCTACATGGCCTTCGACGAATGCTGGTACTGCATGCCGTGCGAAAAGGATTGCCCGACCGGCGCAGTGAAGGTGGACATTCCCTACCTGCTGCGTTGACCCTGAGCTTTGAGCGAAAGAGCCGCCCATGACTGATCGAACCGACAACCCCGAGATCCTCGAACTGCTGCCCCGCCTGGCCGATGCCGACGCAGGCGTGCGGCGCATCGCCCTGATCGAACTGGCCGACTTGGAAGACGCGGACGGCCTGCCCTGGCTGACCGACGCCTTGTTGGTGGACAGCGACCCCGAGGTGCGCGCCGAGGCTGCGCGTTTGCTGGAAGCCTGGGAAACACCCGAGGTGGTTCAAGCGCTGTGCGCGGCTTTGGCCGACGTTGCCGAGCCGGTGCGCCAGGCCGCGGCCCAGAGCCTGAGCGAACTCAAGTCCGTGGAGACCGGCCTGCTCATCCTGCCTTGGGTCACCCATGCCGACGGCTTCGTGCGCGCCAGCGCGCTACGGGCGCTGCGCGAGTTGCGCCTGGAAGAGGCGGCGTGCCCGGCCTTGAAAGCGCTCGATGACCCGGAGGCTGCCGTACGCCGTGAGGCCGTGGGCATCCTCGGCTGGCTGAAACACGCGCCCGCCTTGCCGGCCCTGGCCCGGCTGGCCGCTGAGGAGGCGGACATCGAGGTGCGCCGCGCCGCGATCGGTGCACTGGGGCTGGCCCGCGATGTCAGTGTGCTACCGGCGCTGGTCACGGCATTGCGCGACGAGGCCTGGCAGGTACGCGAGGAGGCGGCCACCACGCTGGGCAAGGTCGGCCTGGGCGAGGCGGGTCCGGCCTTGGTCGAGGCGCTGGAGGACGCTTACTGGCAGGTGCGCCTGCGCGCAGCCCGGGCCTTGGGGCGACTGCGCCACGGCGAAGCGCTGGAGCCCTTGGCCGATTTGCTAGACCACGGCATCGCGAACCTGCGCAAGGAGGTCGCCCTGGCCCTGGGCGAGCTGGGCCAGGCCCGGGCGTTGCCTGTGCTGCAGGCCGCCGAAGCCGATGGTGACCCGGAAGTGCGCAAGGCCGTGCGCATTGCCCTGGCTCAGTTGCAAGGCGCGGTGTGATGGACGCGCCGAGCGCCGTGCGCAACCTGCGTGGGCAAGGCGAGCTGACGTTTCAGTGGGGCGAAACCTTGCAGGTGGTCAGCCATGCGCGGCTGCGCGGCGCCTGCCCTTGTTCGCAATGCCGGGCGGCGGCGTTGCGGGGTGGGATCGCCCTGGTACGCGAGGATGTGCGCGTAGTGCGTGTCGAGTTGCAGGGGTATGGGGTGCAGCTGGTCTTCAGCGACGGGCATGACCGGGGCATCTACCCTTGGGCCTATCTGCACAGCCTCGGGTGAGGCTGCGCAGGCCGTCGGTCCCAAAGCCGTTCTTCCTTCAAGACACTGGGCTAACCTTTACTGGCCTCATCGCCGGCAAGCCGGCTCCCACAGGGTTCAGTGGCAAGGAGCGGCCACCGGTGTTCAACCGTTCGTTCTTTTTTTCGAACAGCCTATTGTCCAACACCCCAGCAGCCGCTTAGCATTCCGTTTGAGATTTCAAACGCTCGATGCCCAGGCGTTGAACACCCCTGGTGCAAGAATTCCTGATGGCGCCCCTGGGGCGCCTTTCAACAATCAATAATTAGCCCCGTCCGTGCACGGTGCTTTCAAGGGAATCCGACATGCAGCTCAAAGACGCTCAGTTGTTCCGCCAGCAAGCCTTCATCAACGGTGAATGGCTGGACGCGGACAACGGTCAGACCATCAAGGTGACCAACCCGGCCACTGGTGAAGTCATCGGTTCCGTGCCGAAGATGGGCGCCGCCGAAACCCGCCGCGCCATCGAGGCCGCCGACAAGGCGCTGCCGGCCTGGCGTGCGCTGACCGCCAAGGAGCGTGCCGGCAAGCTGCGTCGCTGGTTCGAGCTGATGATCGAGCACCAGGACGACCTGGCCCGCCTGATGACCACCGAGCAGGGCAAGCCGCTGGCCGAAGCCAAGGGCGAGATCGCCTACGCCGCCTCGTTCATCGAGTGGTTCGCCGAAGAAGCCAAGCGTGTCTACGGCGATGTCATCCCGGGCCACCAGCCGGACAAGCGCCTGATCGTCATCAAGCAGCCAATCGGTGTTACCGCGGCCATCACCCCGTGGAACTTCCCGGCCGCGATGATCACCCGTAAAGCCGGCCCGGCCCTGGCTGCCGGCTGCACCATGGTCCTCAAGCCTGCCTCCCAGACCCCGTACTCCGCCCTGGCCCTGGTCGAGCTGGCCAACCGTGCCGGCATCCCGGCTGGCGTGCTGAGCGTGGTCACCGGCAGCGCTGGCGAAGTCGGCGGCGAGCTGACTGGCAACTCCCTGGTTCGCAAGCTGTCCTTCACCGGCTCGACCGAAATCGGTCGCCAGCTGATGGAAGAATGCGCCAAGGACATCAAGAAGGTTTCCCTGGAGCTGGGCGGCAACGCCCCGTTCATCGTGTTCGACGACGCCGACCTGGACAAGGCGGTCGAGGGCGCGATCATCTCCAAGTACCGCAACAACGGCCAGACCTGCGTCTGCGCCAACCGTATCTATGTGCAGGACGGCGTCTACGACGCGTTCGCCGAGAAGCTCAAGGCTGCCGTGGCCAAGCTCAAGATCGGTAACGGCCTGGAAGAAGGCACCACCACGGGCCCGCTGATCGATGGCAAGGCCGTGGCCAAGGTCCAGGAGCACATCGAAGACGCAGTCTCCAAGGGCGCCAAGGTGCTGTCCGGCGGCAAGCTGATCGAAGGCAACTTCTTCGAGCCGACCATCCTGGTCGACGTACCGAAGAGCGCTGCCGTGGCCAAGGAAGAAACCTTCGGCCCGCTGGCCCCGCTGTTCCGCTTCAAGGACGAGGCCGAAGTCATCGCCATGTCCAACGACACTGAGTTCGGCCTGGCTTCGTACTTCTACGCCCGTGACATGAGCCGTGTGTTCCGTGTCGCCGAGGCCCTGGAGTACGGCATGGTCGGCATCAATACCGGCCTGATCTCCAACGAAGTGGCGCCGTTCGGTGGCATCAAGGCCTCGGGCCTGGGCCGCGAAGGTTCCAAGTACGGCATCGAGGACTACCTCGAGATCAAGTACCTGTGCATCAGCGTCTGATCACGTACTGATTTTCCCTCTGCCAGCGGGGCGCGAGAGCGACGTCTCGCTGGCCTTTTTGACACCGCAGTACCTGGTGGCCAGGGCATCCACGACAGTCGATCAACGAATACTGTGCGTGGGTGCACCGAACCACCCCCGAATAACAGCGCCATCTTGAGTCGGCGCGAATGAGGGCATTATGAGCAAGACCAACGAATCCTTGATGCAACGCCGTGTCAACGCCGTCCCACGTGGCGTTGGCCAGATCCACCCGATCTTCGTCGATACCGCGAAGAACTCGACCGTGATCGACGTTGAAGGCCGCGAACTGATCGACTTCGCCGGCGGCATCGCAGTACTGAACACCGGCCACCTGCACCCGAAAGTGGTCGCGGCTGTGCAAGAGCAGCTGACCAAGGTCAGCCACACCTGCTTCCAGGTGCTGGCCTACGAGCCCTACGTCGAGCTGTGCGAGAAGATCAACTCGATGGTCCCAGGCGACTTCGCCAAGAAGACCCTGCTGGTCTCCACCGGTTCCGAAGCCGTTGAGAACGCCGTGAAGATCGCCCGTGCCGCCACCGGCCGCGCCGGCGTGATCGCCTTCACCGGCGGCTACCACGGCCGTACCATGATGACCCTGGGCCTGACCGGTAAAGTCGTGCCGTATTCCGCTGGCATGGGCCTGATGCCGGGCGGCATCTTCCGCGCTCTGTTCCCGAGCGAGCTGCACGGCATCAGCGTCGACGACGCCATCGCCTCGGTCGAGCGCATCTTCAAGAACGACGCCGAGCCGCGCGACATCGCCGCGATCATCCTCGAGCCGGTACAAGGCGAAGGCGGCTTCCTGCCGGCGCCGAAAGAGCTGATGCAGCGCCTGCGCGCCCTGTGCGACCAGCACGGCATCCTGCTGATCGCCGACGAAGTCCAGACCGGCGCTGGCCGTACCGGTACCTTCTTCGCCATGGAACAGATGGGCGTCGCGCCTGACCTGACCACCTTCGCCAAGTCCATCGCTGGCGGCTTCCCGCTGGCCGGTGTGTGCGGCAAGGCCGAGTACATGGACGCCATCGCCCCGGGCGGCCTGGGCGGCACTTACGCCGGTTCCCCGATCGCCTGCGCCGCGGCCCTGGCTGTCATCAAGGTGTTCGAGGAAGAGAAGCTGCTCGACCGCAGCAAGGCCGTGGGTGAGCGTCTGACCACCGGCCTGCGCAAGATCCAGGAAAAGCACCCGATCATCGGTGATGTCCGTGGCCTGGGCTCGATGATCGCCGTGGAAGTCTTCGAGAAAGGCACCCACACCCCGAACGCTGCCGCCGTCGCCCAGGTTGTGGCCAAGGCGCGTGACAAGGGCCTGATCCTGCTGTCTTGCGGCACCTACGGCAACGTCCTGCGTATCCTGGTTCCGCTGACTGCGGAAGATGCGCTGCTGGACAAGGGCCTGGCGATCATCGAAGAGTGCTTCGCCGAGCTGGCCTGAATGTGACCAGCGTCAGAAAAAAACCCGCTTCGGCGGGTTTTTTTATGCCCAACGCCAGAGCGGAGCGCTATCGTTGTGCCATGGATGTGCTTGGATGCTGCGATAGATCGCATTATAGAGGATTGCCAGGAGTCGCCGATGAGCGCTGCAAACCCCACCCCGCCTTGTGTCCTGATTGCCGAAGGCGACCCCTGGGTGCGCGACATGCTTCGCGAGATGCTGCTCAGCGTGCGTTGCGATGCACGCTTGCAAGTCTGTGCCAACGGCCCCGAGGCCCTGGCCGCGCTGGCGAGCAAGCCTGACCTGATCATCGCTGCCCGTGAGCTGGCTGGCGTCGATGGCCTCGACCTGTTGCGCAACGTGCGCGCCAAGGGGCACAAACCCGCGCTGCCGTTCATCCTCATGAGCGAGCGCAACGACAGCGCCAGCGTGCACGAAGTGCTGCCGTTGCACCCCACGGCCTACCTGAGCAAACCCCTGGACCTGGACAACCTGCGCCAACGCCTGGAGAAACTGCTGGAGGTCGGCGAAAAGATCGCCTGCCCGGTGGCGCCATTACCGCCGGGGATCACGTTGCCGGCCTACCTGGAACAACGCAGGGCCAGTGCCGATGGTGGCCCGTTGTTCGCCGATGTGCAGGTGGCGATCAAGCGTGCGCTCGATCCTCAGGGGCTGGACCTCAAGCTGCTCGAACAGGAGCTGCGCAACGACCCGCAGATCACCGCCGTGCTGATTGCCGCCGCCAACAGCGCCGCCCTGCACAGCGAAGTGCCGGTGCAGACGCTGCTGCAGGCGCTGGGCAAGCTGGGCAGTACCCAGAGCATGAACCTGATCCTGGGCTTGACCCTCAAGCGCAGCGCACGCCTGAGCGACCCGCTGCTGGCCGACTCTGCGGCCCGTTACTGGGACCTCTCGCTGCACACCGCCGAATATGCGCGCAGCCTGGCGCGCCTGCTGGAGCTGGAAGAGGAGCGGTGCTACTGCGCGGGGCTGCTGCATTGCCTGGGCGACCTGGCCGTGCTGCGCTGCCTGCAGGAGTGGCGCCTGGCCGGTGGCGAGCTGGATGAAGACCAGGTGCAACGAGCGCTCGATGAATACGGCGCCGCCTTCGGTTCGGCGCTGCGCACGCGCTGGCGCTTGCCGTTGGGGCTGCGCGAGCTGATCGCGGCGATCTACCAGCTGGGCGGCGGGGTGTATTCGCGGGAGATCCTGGCCATGAACCTGGCCGGGCAGTTGTCGCGGTTGCCGGCCGGGCAGGGGCTGGAGAAAGTGGCCGGCAACAAGACAGCCCGGTTGCTCAAGCTGGGGGTGGCGGAGTTGAGCCGGCTGCGCAAGGTCGAAGGCTGAATCTCAGGGGTATACCAGTACCGCTCCAACCGCGGAATTTGCAGGCCCTTGTGGGAGCGGCGGGACGGCGACGCGACTTGTCATTAGGCCGGCACTGGCCTACACCCGAACGATTTGGTTCTTGCCCTGGCGCTTGGCCTGGTACATGGCCGCATCGGCGCGGGCGAACAGGGTGTCGATGCTGTCGTCTTCATCGGTCAGCCCGGTCACGCCCTGGCTGACCGTAACGCCATAGGTTTGCGCCCCATGGCTGAAACGCTGGCGCTGGATTTCCCGTTGCAAGCGACCGGCGATCTGTTCGGCGATTTCGGCACTGCAACCAGGAAACACGGCGGCGAACTCCTCGCCACCGATGCGTCCGAACAAATCCCCCCGGCGTAGCACGGCGCGGCCGCTGTCGGCGATGCGCTGCAGCACCTGGTCGCCTTCCTGGTGGCCATAGCTGTCATTGATACGCTTGAAATCGTCGATATCCAACAACAGGAAGGCCAAGGGCGTGCCTTCCTCACGGGCGGTTTCCAACGCCTGGCAGGCGCACTCGAAGAAGTGCCGGCGGTTGCTGCTCTGGGTCAGCACATCGGTGGTGGCCAGGCGTTGCAGCTCGCCTTCGAGCTGCTTCTTTTCGGTGATGTCCTCGGCGATGCCGACGATGATCACCCGCTGGTCCGTCTCGCGCTGCTGGTTGACGTAGCACTTGTCGCTCAGCCAGCGTATCTCGCCGGCTGCATTGATGATGCGGTACTCACGGTTTTCCACCGCGCCATGGAGCAGCACCTGCGCCAGGCTGTGCTCGGCGTATTCGAGGTCGTCAGGGTAGATGCTGTCGCGCCACTCGTTGTAGTCGGCCAGTACCAGGCTGGCGGGTCGGCCGAAGATGCGCTCGTAGGCGGGGCTGACGTAGAGCACCTGGTGGGTTTCCCAGTCGAAGGCCCAGAGCACGGCGTTGACGCTGTCGAGCAGCGAGCTGTAGAGCTGCTCGCGTTCGCTGAGGCGGGCGACTTCACCCTGGGCATGGAGCAGGGCGAGCAAGGTCTGGGCGGCTTCCGGCGGCGCAGTGCCGGGCAAGGTCGGTGTGAGGTCTTTGGCCATGAGCACGGAGCGGTTCTCGGCATTGAAGCGTGCGGCCACGATCCGGCCCGCCACGCGGGCGATATGCCGGGTTTGAGTCGGGAACAGGCGGCGAAGTTCCGGCCGGCACGCCCTTGGGCAGGGCGTGCCGATCAACGGCGATCAGGCCCCGGTAGGGCGCAGGGAGTAGGTCTTGAGCTGGCCGGCGAAGTCGCGCAGGGCCTGGATGCCGCTCGCCTCGGCCTCGTGCACCCAGTCTTTCATGGCGGCCAGCATGTCGTGGCCGTTGGCGCTGGTACGGGCCCAGATCTGTTGCAGGGCCAGGCGTTTCTCGTAGATGGTCTTGAGTGCCTGGCTGTGGGCGAGCATGGATTCGATGCGTACGTGATGACGGTCTTGCAGCAGGCTGGTTTCACGCGACAGCAGGCGTTTGGCATGGCGCAGACGATGGCGCACCGACGTGTCGACCCGCGCCAGCTCCTGCTTGACCAGGGGCGCGATGACCAGCTTGCGGTACTGGGCCATGATCTGGAAACGGTTGTTGAGGATCGCCATGGCGGTGTCCATGTCCAGGTGCGCCTTGCCTGCGACCCGGTGGGCGATGGGCGCCACGCGCTGCACCTTGGCCAGGCGTAGCAGGCACAGCAGGCGAATCCACATCCAGCCCATGTCGAACTCCCAGCGCTTGACCGAGAGCTTGGCCGAGTTGGGGTAGGTGTGGTGGTTGTTGTGCAACTCCTCGCCACCGATCACGATGCCCCAGGGCACCAGGTTGGTGGCGGCGTCGCGGCATTCGAAGTTGCGGTAGCCCAGCGCGTGCCCCAGGCCGTTGACCACGCCGGCGGCCCAGAACGGAATCCACATCATCTGGATCGCCCAGATGGTGATGCCGATGGTGCCGAACAGCAGCAGGTCGATGACCGCCATCAGCGCGATACCACCGAGCTTGTAGCGCGAGTAAAGGTTGCGCTCGATCCAGTCGTCCGGGCAGTTCTTGCCGTAGATGCGCAGGGTCTCGGGGTTGCGTGCCTCCTCGCGGTACAGCTCGGCGCCCTTGCGCAGCACGGTGCCCAGGCCCTTGTGCACGGGGCTGTGCGGGTCGTCGGGGGTTTCGCACTTGGCGTGGTGCTTGCGGTGTACGGCCGTCCACTCACGGGTGTTCTGCGCCGTGGTCAGCCACAGCCAGAAGCGGAAGAAGTGCTTGAGCCCGGCGTTGAGCTCCAGGGCACGGTGGGCGGAATAGCGATGCAGGTAAATCGTGACGCTGATGATCGTCACATGGGTCATCAGCAGGGTGACGCCGACCAGTTGCCAGGCCGACAAGTCGAGTAGACCGTAGTACCACATAGGTGTAGAAACCCTCGAAAAAACAGGGAAACAGCGCTGGCATTATCCCTGGGTGGCGAAATAAAACCAGTCGACCTTTCCGCTAGCAAGTCACGGCATGTTTCAGCCTTTATAATGCCCCATTATTTTTCATGGGCTTACCCACCCGACATGTCTGTTTCCGTTCGCGACGCCTTGCGCATGGCTGCGTTGTACCTGGTGTTCTCGATGCTCTGGCTGGTGGCGTCCGAGTACGTGTTGCAGGGCTCGTTCCTGGACCCGCAGCAGTTGGCGGCCGGGCGCAAGGCCAACGTGTTCATGTGGGTGCTGGTCAGCGCCGCTTTGATCTTCATCTCGCGGGCCCGCTTGCTCACGTTCATCGGCATCGGTGCACGCCTGCGCAGCGAGGACCGCGAACGCCTGCGCATGGCCGCGGCGGTGTTCGACAGCACCCTCGAAGGCGTGCTGGTGACAGACAGCAGTGGCCTGATCGTGCACGTCAACCGTGCCTTCATGCGCATCACCGGCCACAGCCGGGACGAAGTCATCGGCCAGCGCCCGAGCAAGTTCAAGTCGGGCCGCCATGGCCCCGATTTCTACCAACAGATCTATGCCGCGCTGGCGGAAAAGGGCGAGTGGAGCGGGGAGATCTGGAACCGGCGCAAGAGCGGTGAAATCTACCCGCAATGGCAGACCATCTGTGCGATCCGCGACGACAGCGGAGCCCTGAGCCACTACGTGGCGGTGTTCAGCGACATCAGCGCGATCAAGCATTCTGAACAGGAACTGGCCTACCTGGCGCACCACGACCCGCTGACCGGCCTGCCCAACCGCCTGCTGTTCAGCGACCGTGCCGCGCAAGCGCTGGCCAGCGCCCAGGCCCAGAAACGTGGCTGTGCGTTGCTGCTGCTCGACCTCGACCATTTCCAGAGCATCAACGAAGGCCTTGGCCATACCGTGGGCGATCAGTTGCTCAAGCTGGTGGGCGAGCGCTTGCGCGAGGCCGTGGGCAGCGGCGTGACCCTGGCGCGGCTGGGCGGTGACGAGTTCGGCGTGCTGGTCGAGGGCTGCGAGCAGGTGGCCCACGCGGCGACCCTGGCGCAGACCCTGTTGGAGCGCATGCGCGAGCCGTTCATCTTCGACGACCAACACCTGTTCATTGGCATCAGCATCGGCATCAGCCTGTTCCCCAGCGATGCCCAAAGCGCCGCGCAACTGCTGCGTAACGCCGACGCGGCGCTGGGCAAGGCCAAGCACAACGGCCGCGCCTGCTATGCGTTGTACACCGAGGAACTGACTGCCCATGCCCAGCATCGGGTCGAGACTGCCGGCGAGCTGCGCAGGGCCCTGGAGCATCAGGAGCTGCGGGTGTTCTACCAGCCGGTGCACGACCTGTTCAGCGGTCAGATGGTTGGCGTCGAGGCGCTGGTGCGCTGGGAGCACCCCACCCGTGGATTAGTGTCGCCGGGAGAGTTCATTCCCATCGCCGAACGTACCGGCCTGATCGCCGAGATCGATACCTGGGTGCTGCACCAGTCGTGCAAGCAAATGGCGCAGTGGCAGCGTGAAGGGCGTCTGTTGCGTTTCGTCGCGGTGAACATATCCGCCCGGCTGTTTGGCCAGCGCGAGCTGTACCGGCAGGTGGCGCAGGTGCTGCATGACACAGGCCTGGACCCTGCGCTGCTGGAGCTGGAAGTGACCGAGAGTGCGGTGATGGAGGACCCGGAGGTGGCCCTGGAGCAGCTGCACCGGTTGCGCGAGCTGGGGCTGAACCTGGCCATCGATGACTTCGGTACCGGCTACTCGTCGCTGTTGCGGCTCAAGCGCCTACCGGTGCAGAAGCTCAAGATCGACCAGGGCTTCGTCGCCGGGCTGCCCGACGACGAGGACGATATCGCCATCGTCCGGGTGATCATCGCCCTGGCCCGAAGCATGGGCATGCAGGTGCATGCCGAAGGGATCGAGCAGGCCGAACAGGCACGGTTCCTGTTGGAACAGCAGTGCGATGTGGGGCAGGGGTACTGGTTCGGGCGGCCGGTGCCGGCGGGGGTGTTGTGGGAGCGGGCTTGTCCTGCGATCAAGGGCGAAGCCCTTGCCAGGCGACGGTGATATTGGGCCAGGCCTAATCGCGGGACAAGCCCGCTCCCACAGGAGGCCTGCATCATCCAACAGATGAACGCGGCATTCGCGGGTAAACCCGCTCCCACACTGGCTGCAAAAAACCTACCGCTTGTTCAACCCCTTGGCCAGCCGGTCCCCGCCCAGCTGGATCACCGCCACCAACGCCACCAGCATGGCGATCACGGTCAGCATGATCTGGCTGTCGAACCGCTGGTATCCATACCGGTAGGCGATGTCGCCCAGCCCGCCAGCACCGATCGCGCCGGCCATGGCCGAGGAGTTGATCAGCGTCACCAGGGTGATGGTGAAGCCACCGACGATACCCGGCAGCGCCTCAGGCAGCAGCACATGCCAGACGATGTGCCAGCGCCGGCAGCCCATGGCTTGGGCGGCCTCCACCAAACCGTGGTCGACCTCGCGCAGGCTCACCTCGGCGATACGGGCGAAGAACGGCGTGGCGGCGATGGTCAGTGGTACAACCGCGGCCCAGACACCGTAGGTGGTGCCGACCACCAGGCGGGTGAAGGGGATCAGCGCGACCATCAGGATCAGGAACGGAATCGAGCGGAACAGGTTGACGATGGCGCCCAGGGTGCGGTTCAGCAAGGGGGCCTCGAAGATGCCGCCCTTGTCGCTGGTCACCAGGAACACCGCCATCGGGACACCCACCAGCAGCGCCACCAGTGATGACACGCCCACCATCAGGAGCGTGTCGAGCAAGCCTTCGAGCAGGCGATCAAACCACATAGCCCAGTACCTCCGCGTCCTCGGCCCAATTGCGGGCACGTTCGAGCAAGTGCGATACCTCATGGGGCGAGCCCTGCACCGACAGGATCAACTGCCCCAGGGCATGGGCGCCGATGGTCTCTATGCCGCCTTGAAGCAGGCGCACCCGCCCGCCCAGGTCGCTGAGCAGGTCCGACAGTGCCGGCTCGCCCAGCAGGCTCAGGCGCAGCACCACGGCAGCTCCTTTCCCAGGCTCTGCACGCAGGCTGGCCTGTAGTGCGGCCGGCAGCCTGGCTTGCAAGGGTGCCAGCAGGGTCCGGGTCACTTCGTGCCGAGGTGTGCCGAACACCCGCCAGACCTCGCCCTGCTCGACGAGCTCGCCGCGCTCGAGCACCACGACTCGGTGGCAGATATCGCGGATCACGGCCATTTCATGGGTGATCAGCACCACGGTCAGGCCCAGGCGCTGGTTGATATCGCGCAGCAGCTCGAGGATCGAGGCGGTTGTTTCCGGGTCCAGGGCCGAGGTGGCTTCGTCGCACAGCAGGATCTCGGGGTCGTGCACCAGCGCGCGGGCGATGCCGACACGCTGCTTCTGCCCGCCGGACAGCTGCGCTGGGTATACGGAGTGCTTGTGCGCCAGGCCCACCAATTCCAGCAACTCGCGCACCTTGCGGTGGCGCTCGGCCTGGGGCACACCGGCCACCTTCAGCGGCAGCTCGATGTTCTGCCACACCGTCTTGGCCGACATCAGGTTGAAATGCTGGAAGATCATGCCGATACGTCGGCGCAGGGCGACCAGGCGCTGTTCATCGAACGCGGCGATGTCCACCTGGTCGATCAGCACCCGACCCTGGCTCGGCCGCTCCAGGCGGTTGATGGTGCGCAGCAAGGACGATTTGCCGGCACCGCTGCGGCCGATGATGCCGAAGATTTCGCCGCGGCGGATGTTCAGGTCGATGCCGTGCAGTGCGGGCTGCTCCTGGCCGGGGTAGGTCTTGCCCAGGCCGATGAAGCGCACATGGGCTTCGTTGACCTCCGGGCGCAGGGTGTGCTGGCGGGCCAGGGCCGGCGGTAGGTTCGGAAGGGGTGCCCCGAGGGCGTTGGCGCTGCTCATCTCAACCCTCCCAGCCGGCCTGGTAGAGGCTGCCGTGGGCCTTGTCCAGGGCCGCACGCACGGCGGGCGAATGCTGGTAGATATCGACGAACTTCGCCAGGCGCGGGTCATCCTTGCTCTGCGGGCGAATGACGAACTGGATCACGTACTCCTTGTTCTCCAGGCCGTCGAACAGCAGCGCCGAGGTGGCGTCGAAGCTGTTGGCCAAGCGGATATATGCCGGGTAGCCCTGGACCAGGTCGGCGTCGTCATAGGCACGCACCAGCTGCACCGCCTCCACTTGGAGGATCTTCAGTTTCTTCGGGTTGGCGACGATGTCGTCCTCGGTGGCCTTGTAGCCCACACCCGGCTTGAGCGTGATCAACCCGGCCTTGGCCAGCAGCTGCAGCCCGCGCCCGCTGTTGATCGGGTCGTTGGCGATGGCCACGCTGGCGCCCTCGGGCAGTTCGCTGAAGTGCTTGTACTGCTTCGAGTACAACCCGACATTGTTGATGATGCCCGGGGCGTAGGGCACCAGGTCGAAGCCGGCGGCGGCCTTGGCGTTCTCCAGGAAGGGAATGTGCTGGAAGTAGTTCACGTCGATATCGCCGCTCTGCAGGCTGACATTGGGCGCGATCCAGTCGCTGAACTCGATCAGCTTCACCTCCAGACCTTGCTTGTGCGCCTCCTCCACGGCCGTTTCCAGCGGGATGGCGAAAGCGGCGGTGGTGCCGATCTTCAGGGGTTCGGCGGCCAGAGCGCCGGCGGCGATACCTACGGACAGGACGGCGGCCGCGACGGGCCGGAACAGTTTCTCAAGCATGGTGCAGGGCTCCAGTCGGGGCGTTGGTGGGGTTGCGGTAGCTGGCGCCAGGGTGGCCGGCGGGCAGGTAGGGGTGGTTTGCCTGGAACAGCTTCTGGCGCAGGGTGCCTGGTGCGTAGGCGGTCTTGTAGCGGCCACGGCGTTGCAGCTCGGGTACCACCAGGTCGATGAAATCCTCGTAGCTTTCCGGGGTGACGGTGCGGGTCAGGTTGAAGCCGTCCAGGCCGGTCTGGTCGATCCACTCGATCAATTGCTCAGCGACCTGCTCAGGTGCGCCGACCAGGGTCACGTAGCGCCCGCCCAGGGCGTGTTGCTGCAGCAGACGGCGACGGGTCCAGGCGCTGTCCTGCAACTGGCGGGTGGCGGACTGGATGGCGTTGCCCTTGGCGAAGCCGATCGGCTCGTCGAGCCCATACGCGGCAAAATCGATGCCGGTGGAGCTGGCGAAATGCGCCACACCCGCTTCGGCGCTGGCATGGCGCAGGTACTCGGCATGCTTGGCGCGGGCCTGTGCCTCGGTAGGTGCGACGATCACCGTGATGCCCAGGAAGACCTTGATCGCCTGAGGGTCGCGGCCGGCGGCCCGGGCCGCGGCGCGCACCTTGTCGACCTGAGCGCGGGTGGCTTCCTGGCTCTGGCCGCCGATGAACACGCATTCGGCGTGGTGGCCGGCGAAGGCCAGGCCACGGGGCGAGCTGCCGGCCTGGAACAGCACTGGGGTACGCTGGGGCGAGGGTTCGCACAGGTGGTAGCCCTCGACCTTGTAGAACTCGCCGTGGTGACGGATTTTGTGCACCTTGTCGGGCCGGGCATAGACCCGGCGCTCGCGGTCGACGACGACCGCGTCGTCATCCCAGCTACCTTCGAGCAGCTTGTACAGCACCTGCAGGTATTCGTCGGCCTGGTCATAGCGCCGATCGTGCTCGGGTTGTCGCTCCAGGCCCATGGCCCGGGCGGCGCTGTCCAGGTAACCGGTGACGATGTTCCAGCCGACCCGGCCGCCGCTCAGGTGATCGAGCGTGGAGAGGCGCCGGGCGAACAGGTAGGGCGCCTCGTAGGTGAGGTTGGCGGTGAGGCCGAAGCCCAGGTGCTCGGTGGTGGCAGCCATGGCCGAGACCAGCAGCAACGGGTCGTTGACCGGCAGCTGGATGGATTCTTTCAAGGGCACGTCAACGGACTGCCCGTAGACATCGTAGGTGCCGACGATGTCGGCGATGAACAGGCCGTCGAACAGCCCGCGTTCGAGCAGGCGTGCAAGGTCGGTCCAGTAGGCCAGGGTTTTGTATTGGGTCGAGGTGTCCCGTGGGTGGGTCCACAGGCCGTGGTTGATATGCCCGACGCAGTTCATGTTGAAGGCATTGAGCAGGATCTGCCTGGCCATCAGATGGTCCCCCGGCGTGGCGGGTTTTCCCCGTTGAGGTAGTAGTTGCCGATGGCGTGGTACTTCCAGCGCACCGGGTCGTGCAGGGTATGTACCCGGGCGTTGCGCCAGTGGCGGTCGAGGTTGTGCTCGGCCAGCGTGGCCTGGCTGCCGGCCAGCTCGAAGAGCGTGCTGGCGGCGGCGAGGGAAATCTCCGTGCTGATCGCCCGGGCCTCGGCCACGGCGATGGAGGCGGCGGCGACGTTGTCGGCGTTGCTGTCGTCGCGGGCCCGGTCGAGGTATTCGCCGGCGCGCTCCAGCAGCGCCTCGGCCGCGTGCAGACGGATGGCGAGGTGGCCGAAGCTCTTGAGCGTCAACGGGTCGTCGCTGGCCTTGTCGAGGCCGGAATCGACCCACGGGCGGCTGCGCGTGCGCACGAAGTGCAGGGCGTCGTCGAGCGCGGCGCGGGCGATGCCGGTGTCGATGGCGGCATGGAGGATCTGCGCCAGGGGGCCGACCGGGGTGGGGCGCTCGAAGGCGCTCTGGAAGGGCACGACGTCTTCGCTGCGCACGGGCACGTTGTCGAACACCACCGAGCCACTGCCGGTGGTGCGCTGGCCGAACCCGCTCCAGTCATCGATCACCTTGAGGCCGGGGCTGTCGGCGGGCACGAACACCAAGTGTTGCACGCCGTCGGCATCCACCACCGAGGTGGGGATGCGCTGGGCGTACAGCGCGCCGGTCGCATAGAACTTGCGGCCATCGATGCGCAGGCCGTCGCCCTCGCGGGTCAGGCGGGTGGTGCGGTCGTGGGCGGTGCGGGTGCCCAGTTCGGCCAGGGCATTGCCGAAGCGCCGGCCAGCCAGCACCTCGGCATAGAGGCGCTGTTGCTGTTGTGGGGTGCCGTTCACCCGAAGCACTTCCAGGGCATAGAAGTGGTTCTGCGGGATCTGCCCCAGGGCGGCGTCAGCCTGGGCGATGCGGGCCACGACCTTGGCCAGGGTGACGTTGGACACGCCTGCACCGCCGAAGGCCTTGGGAACGCTGATGGCCCACAGGCCGGAGCGGGTGAACAGGTCGAGTTCGGCGTGGGGCAGGCGACGTTCGCGGTCGCGCAGGGCGCTGTCGCGGCGAAGGTGCTGGGCGAGGTCCTCGGCGACCGCCAGGGCCTGGGCGTCGGAGGTGATGAGCGCCGGTTTGGGCGTGGTCAGTGCGTTCATGTGTTTCTCCAGTGGGAGCGCCGGGGCCGCTTCGCGCCCCTTTCGCGGGCAAGCCCGGTCCTACAGGAGAGCGCGTACCCCTGTAGGAGCGGCCTTGTGCCGCGAAAGGGCTGCGCAGCAGCCCCCAGGCTCTCCAATCAAATCCAGGAATGCCGCGCAGGGCGTGTGCCGTTGAGGTGCCAGGCGCCGACGGCGTGGTATTTCCAGCGCACCGGGTCGTGCAGGGTGTGCACGCGGGCGTTGCGCCAGTGCCGGTCGAGGTTGAACTCGGCGAGCGTGGCGCGGCTGCCGGCCAGTTCGAAGAGCTTCTCGCTCGCCTGCAAGGCAATCTCGGTGGTCAGCACCTTGGTCTCGGCCACGGCGATCGAGGCGCGTGCAGCGGCTTCGTCGTCGATCGGGCCTGCATTGGTCTCGTCGAGCACGCGGGCCGCCTTGCGCAGCAGGGCCTGGGCCGCATGCAGTTCGAGCTTCAGGCGGCCGATGTCGGCGATCACGTAGGGGTCGTCGCTGGCGCGCTCGACCTTGGCCTCGATCCAAGGGCGGGATTTTTCCCGCACGAAGCCGATCGCATCCTCGATGGCCGCTTCGGCGATGCCGGCGTCGATGGCCGCCTGGATCAGTTGCGAGGCGGCGCCCTGGGTGCTGGGCACCTCGCGCAGGCGCCAGCTGTCGATCACCAGGTCGGCTTCGACCGGCACCTGGTCGAGCAGTACGGTGCCGCTGGCCGTGGTGCGCTGGCCGAAGCCGGACCAGTCGTCGACGATCCGCAAGCCCGGGCTACCCCGGCGCACGAACGCCAGGCGCTGGCGGCCTTCGTCGTCCAGGGCCTTGACCGCCACCCAATGGGCGAACAGGGCGCCGGTGGAGTAGAACTTCTCACCGCTGATGCGATAGCGATCGCCGTCACGGGTAATCCGCGCCTTGAGCGTCAAGGTGTCCTTGGTGCCGCGCTCCGGCCCGGCGTTGCCGATGCGCCAGCCATCGAGCACGGAGCGAAAGAGCGCCGCCTGCTGGGCCTCGGTGGCGGTCAGGCGCAGCAGTTGGATGATGCCGAAATGGTTCTGCGGGATCTGCCCCAGGGCCGGGTCGGCGGCGCTGATCAGGCGGAACACTTCGGCGATGGTTTCGAAGGAGACTTCGGGGCCGCCATGGGCCTTGGGGATGCTGATGCTGCCCAGGCCGCTGCGGGTGAACTGTTCGATTTCCGTCCATGGCAGCTTGCGCTGCTGGTCACGGCGCGCGGCCTGCTGGCGGGCGGTATTTGCCAATTCGCGGGCCGCTTGCAGGGCCTGGGCGTCGTTTTGCAACACCGTGGCCGGCAGCAACAGGGGCGAGCTGTCGAGATCGCTGGTGGACCTGACCATTCCATACCTCACAAAGTTGAAAACGTCGCCGATGGCGACAGACATTTGCTGGTCCGGTGGTCCGGTCTATATACCGTATGCGCTTATAAAAACTTTATGAACTAACTTTTTGGACTATGTATAGAAGGTAGGGTCTTGGTTGGCCAAGTATTGCGCAATCGCCGGCAAGCCGGCTCCTACAGGGGTCGGCGCAGCCCTTGTGGGAGCCGGCTTGCCGGCGATTGCATCAGTCAGTGGAGCGTTGAAGTTTCAGCCTGCCGCTGTACCCAGGAACTTGCGCAGGAACTGCCGGGTACGCTCTTCCTTGGGGTTGGCGAACAGGGCCTTGGCCTCGCCCTGCTCCACGATCACCCCCTTGTCGAAGAAGATCACCCGGTTGGCCACGTCCCGGGCGAAGCTCATCTCGTGGGTGACGATGATCATGGTGCGCTTCTCCTCGGCAAGGCCGCGGATGGTCTCCAGCACCTCGCCGACCAGCTCGGGGTCGAGTGCCGAGGTCGGTTCGTCGAAGAGGATTACCTCCGGCTCCATGGCCAGGGCCCGGGCGATAGCCACCCGTTGCTGCTGCCCGCCGGACAGGCGCCGTGGGTAGGCATCTTCCTTGCCGGCCAGGCCCACCTTGGCCAGCAGGCGTCGGCCCAGTTCGAGGGCCTTGTCGCGAGGCGTCTTCTTGACGATCACCGGCCCTTCGATGACGTTCTCCAACGCCGAGCGATGGGGGAACAGGTTGAAGTTCTGGAACACGAACCCGGCCTGCTGGCGCAAACGGCGGATCGACCCTTGCTGGCTGCCCAGCGGGCGGTTGGCGTCGATGCTGATGTCACCGATCTGGATGCGCCCGGCGTCGGGCGTCTCCAACAGGTTGAGGCAGCGCAGGAAGGTGGTCTTGCCCGAACCGCTGGGGCCGATGATGGCCACCACCTCGCCGGGCTGGACGGTCAGGTCGATGCCGTCGAGCACGGTGTGGCCCTTGAACTGCTTGGTCAGGCCTTGTACTGCGATCATCTTCAGTGCTCCTGGTCGTGCTGGTTGACCCGCGCTTCCATGCGGTTCTGGAAGTGCGCAAGGATGCTGCACAGCACCCAGTAGATCACGGCGACGGCCAGGTACATGGTGAAGACCTCGAAGGTCCGCGCGGTGATCAGTTGGGCCTGGCGGAACAGCTCCGGCACCTGGATGGTCGCCGCCAGGGCGGTGTCCTTGACCAGCGAGATGAAGCTGTTGCCCAACGGCGGCAAGGCGGTGCGCATGGCCTGGGGCAGGATCGCCCGGCGCATGGCTTGGGTGCGGGTCATGCCGATGCTGGCGGCGGCCTCCCACTGGCCGCGATCGATCGAGGAGATCGCCGCGCGCAGGATTTCGCAGATGTACGCCGCCATGTTCAGCGACAGGCCGATCAGCGAGGCCGGTATCGGGTCGAGCTCGATACCGATCTGCGGCATCCCGAAATAGATCACGAACAGCTGCACCAGCAGCGGCGTGCCGCGGAAGAACGACACGTAGATCCGGGCCAGCCAGTCCAGCGGCAGGATCTTCGACAGGCGCATCAAGGCCAGGGCAAAGCCCAGGACCAGCCCGAAGAACATGCCGCCGACACTGAGCAGCACCGTGTAGCCAGCGCCCTTCAACAGGAAGGGCGTGGAGTCGATGACGAGTTGCAGGCTTTCAGCGATCATTTGGTGACATCGGCACCGAAGTATTTCTCGGACAGCTTGGCCAGGGAGCCATCGGCCTTGAGCTTGTCCAGCGCCTTGTTGATCGCCTCGAGCAGCTCAGGCTCGCCCTTGCGCAGGGCCACGCCCGATTCCAGGCGCGAGAAGGCTTCGCCGGCCAGTTGGGTGTCCTTGGCTTTCTGGGCGTACTCCAGGGCGGCCAGGCGGTCGATCAGGATGGCATCGATGCGGCCGTTGCGCAGGTCGGCGAACTTGCTCGGGTCGTCTTCGTAGGTGCGCACGTCCGCTTGCGGGACGTCTTTCTTCACCCACTGCTCGTAGTTGGTGCCCAGGCCCACGCCCACTTTCTTGCCGGCCAGGTCCTGCGCGGTCTTGATGTTCAGCTGCTCGGCCTTCTTCTTCAGGACCAGGGCCTGGATGCCGGAAATGGTGTAGGGCTCGGAGAAGTCGTACTTCTTCTTGCGCTCATCGGAGATGGTCACCTGGTTGACCACCACGTCCAGGCGCTTGGACTCGAGTGCCGCGAGGATGCCATCCCATTTGGTCGGCTGGATCTTGGCCTTGACGCCCAGTTCCTTGGCCAGCAGCTCGGAAAGCTCCACTTCGAAGCCGGCGAGCTTGCCGTCTTCGTCGACGAAGCTGAACGGCGGGTAGGTGCCTTCCAGGCCGATGCTGATGCTGCCTTTTTCCTGGATGGTCTTCAGCTGCTCGCCGGCGAAGGCCTGGCTGAACAGGCCGGTGCCCAGCAGAAGGGCAAGGCTGGCGTTGAGAAGTGGCTTGGTGAATCTGGTCATGGCTGGGCCCCGCGCTTGTTGTGGAAGTAGTGGGTGGCGACTATAGGGGTGGGCTTGTTAGGCCTGGAAATAATAAAAACTTATTTTGATATTTCTTTTTTGTGTTTTGTCGAGGGTTCGGCAGCCTTGAGGGTAGGCCAGGAATGCCAAGTTCGTCGTCTGCTTATACCCGACTTAGCGCAGGATGGAATAAAGCGTTGTTTTTTCCAAGAGACGGATTTGCCGTAGAGTGGATCGCACCGGCGGCGTCATTCCCCAAAGAGGCTTTTCCAACAAGCCGCCGAGCCAGGAGAACACCGTGAGCGAACATCCATCCACAGGCCGTTGGCAGCTGCAGGGTATCGTCAGTGACTTGCGCAGTGCCCGCGAACAATGGCGAACCCGCAACGGCCGCAGCTGCGGCGCGCAGGGCGGGCGCGAGCTACCGTCGCGCGAGGCCATGCGGCATATCCTCGAACAGTTGTGCGGGGCGTTGTTTCCCATGCGCTTGGGGCCGGTGGACCTGCGTGAAGAGAGCGAGGATTTCTATGTCGGCCACACGCTGGACGCCGCGCTGACGGCGCTATTGGCCCAGGCTCGCCTGGAACTGCGCTATGCCGCGCGCCAGGGCAAGGCCGAGGTGAAGGATGTCGACGCCCATGCCCTGAGTCTGATCCAAGGCTTCGCCGCCGCCTTGCCGGCAATGCGTGTGCTGCTCGACACCGACGTGCTGGCAGCCTACCAGGGCGACCCGGCGGCGCGCAGCGTCGACGAGGTGCTGCTGTGCTACCCCGGCATCCTGGCCATCATCCACCACCGCCTGGCCCACCACCTGTATCGGGCTGGCCTGCCACTGCTGGCGCGGATCAGTTCGGAGCTGGCCCATTCGGCCACCGGCATCGATATCCACCCTGGCGCGCAGATCGGCCCGAGCTTCTTCATCGACCATGGCACGGGCGTCGTGATCGGCGAGACGGCGATCATTGGCGAGCGGGTGCGCATCTACCAGGCGGTGACCCTGGGCGCCAAGCGCTTCCCGGCGGACGAGACCGGCATGCTGCACAAGGGCGAGCCGCGCCACCCGATCGTCGAGGACGATGTGGTGATCTATGCCGGCGCGACCATCCTGGGCCGCATCACCATCGGCAAGGGTTCGACCATCGGCGGCAATGTCTGGCTGACCCGCAGTGTGCCGGCCGAGAGCAACATCACCCAGGCTAATCTGCAACTGGAGTGCGAGGGGCAAAAGTAAGCCTGGGCCTCACGGGTTGGCTGTGCCGGCGCAATCGCAGGACAAGCCCCACAGAGAACAACGCACCGCTGTGGGAGCGGGCTTGCCCCGCGAATGCGCCTGGAGGTTCAACGGTCGGGCAAGGTCGCATTGAACGCCGATCCATGTTTAACTTGAACGCTTGTTCAAAGTAAAACGCTGGTCCATTGCCGGTGTTCAACAGGAGGATCCCCTTTGCTGAACCCGTTCAATCCGAACCTTTCACCGCTTCACGAGGTGCACGCCTCATGAGTGCACCGACTCCATCCCTTGCCAATGGCAAGATCCGCATGAACCCCCCGGTGTTCTATTTCGCGGCAAGCTTCATTCTCATCTTCGGCCTGGTGGTCATCGCCAACCCCACCGCGGCAGGCGAGTGGCTGCTCGCGGCGCAGAACTGGGCGGCCAATACCGTGGGCTGGTACTACATGCTGGCCATGACCCTGTACCTGGTCTTCGTGGTGGTCACCGCCTTGTCCGGCTACGGCAAGATCAAGCTCGGTGCCGACCACGACGAGCCCGAGTTCAGCTACCTGTCCTGGGCCGGCATGCTGTTCGCCGCCGGCATCAGCATCACCCTGTTCTTCTTCTGCGTCTCCGAACCGTTGACCCACATGATGCAGCCGCCCCAGGGCGAAGGCGGCACGGTGGAAGCCGGGCGCCAGGCGATGGAGCTGCTGTTCCTGCACTGGGGCCTGCATGGCTGGGGCGTGTTCGCCTTCGTCGGCATGGCCCTGGCCTACTTCGCCTACCGGCACAACCTGCCGCTGGCGCTGCGTTCGGCCCTGTATCCACTGATCGGCAAGCGCATCAACGGCCCGATCGGCTACGCGGTGGACGGCTTCGGCATCATCGCCACGGTGTTCGGCCTGGGCGCCGACATGGGCTTTGGCGTACTGCACCTGAATGCGGGCCTGGATTACCTGTTCGGCATCAGCCACAGCCAGTGGGTGCAGGTGATCCTGATCACCCTGATGATGGGCGCTGCGGTGGCCGTGGCGGTCGCCGGGGTGGAGAAGGGCGTGCGGGTGATGAGCGACATCAACCTGTTCCTGGCCTGTGCGCTGCTCTTGTTCGTATTGTTCGCAGGCCCTACCCAGCACCTGTTCAACACCCTGATCCAGAACCTGGGCGATTACCTCGGTGCCTTGCCGCGCAAGACCTTCGATGTGTATGCCTACGGCGAGAACCGCGACTGGCTGGGCGGCTGGACCGTGTTCTACTGGGCCTGGTGGATCGCTTGGGCGCCGTTCGTTGGCCTGTTCATCGCGCGAATCTCCCGTGGCCGTACCATCCGTGAGTTCGTCTTCGGCGTGCTGCTCATTCCGCTGGGCTTCACCCTGGCGTGGATGTCGATCTTCGGCAACAGCGCCATGACCCAGGTGCTCGACCACGGCCTGACCGCCCTCGGAACATCGGCCCTGGAAAACCCAGCGATGAGCTTGTACCTGCTGCTGGAAACCTACCCGTGGAGCAAGACGGTGATCGCGGTGACGGTGTTCATCAGCTTCGTGTTCTTCGTCACCTCCGCCGACTCCGGCACCGTCGTGCTCTCGACCCTGTCGGCCAAGGGGGGCGAGGCCGACGAGGACGGCCCGAACTGGCTGCGCATCTTCTGGGGTGCGATGACCGCGCTGGTGACCATCGGCCTGTTGTTCGCCGGTAGCATCGACTCGCTCAAATCGGCGGTGGTGCTGACCTCGCTGCCGTTCTCGCTGATCCTGTTGTGCATGATGTGGGGGCTGCACAAGGCGTTCTACCTGGAATCCCAGCGGCAGATCGCGCAGATGCATTCCCTGGCGCCGTTCGCCGTGTCACGCCCCGGCCGCGGTGGCTGGCGCCAACGCCTGAGCCAGGCGGTGCACTTCCCGTCGCGCGACGAGGTGTACCGTTTCATGGACGATGTGATCCGCCCGGCCATCGGCGAGGTGAGCGAGGTGTTCATGCAAAAGGGCGTGAACGTGATCACCCAGGACGACCCCAGCCATGACAACGTCAGCCTGAAGATCGGCCTGGGCGAGGAACAGCCGTTCATCTACCAAGTGCAGATGCGCGGCTACTTCACCCCCTCGTTCGCCTTGGGCGGGCTGGGTACCCAGGAGTTGAAGAACCGCCGTTACTACCGTGCCGAGGTGCATCTGTCCGAGGGTAGCCAGAACTACGACCTGGTGGGCTACAGCAAGGAGCAGATCATCAACGACATCCTCGACCAGTACGAGCGGCACATGCAGTTCCTGCATCTGGTCCGCTAGTTCAATCGCCGGCAAGCCGGCTCCCACAGGTACATCGGTGTTCCTAAGAGCAGCGCAGATCAGGTGGGAGCCGGCTTGCCGGCGATTCGAGGCCGAAGGCCTCGCGTGCTAATCTTCAGAACGGCGCATCTCCCAGGATGGTCGCCCGATGCATCACCCGCCGGTTCGGCCGGTAGTCATCCACTGCGAAATGCTGGGTCACCCGGTTGTCCCAGAACGCTACGTCGTTCTCCTGCCATCTCCAGCGGATGCTGAACTCAGGCCGCGTCGCGTGGGCGAACAGCAGCTTGAGCAACGCCTCGCTTTCCAGCTCGTTCAGTTCGTTGATTCGCGTCGTGAAACCCTCATTGACGAACAATGCCTTGCGCCCGCTGACCGGGTGGGTACGCACCACTGGGTGCGACAGCGGCGGGTTGTTGCGTCGGGTCTCTTCCCAGCGCGCCAGGTCCTGCGGCGTGGTGCCGAAGCGCTCCAGCGGGAAGGACTTGGTGAAGTCATGGGTCGCGGTGAGGCCGTCGAGCATGTCCCGCAGCGGCGCCGACAGCGCCTCGAAGGCCGCGATGCCGCTGGCCCACAGGGTATCGCCACCGAAGGCCGGCAGTTGCTTGGCGCTGAGCACCGCGCCCAGGGCCGGCGTTGGCAGGAAGGTCACGTCGGTGTGCCACACGGCGTTGTCGCGCACATCGGTGACCGCCGTGTCCAGGATCAATACCTGGGGCGTTTCCGGCACGTTGGGGTAGATAGGGTGGATGTGCAGGTCGCCGAACTGCGCCGCGAACCTGGCCTGCTGCGCAGGTGTGATCGGTTGGTCGCGCAAGAACAGCACCTGGTGCCTGAGCAGCGCCTGCTCGATGGCGTCGCGTTGCTCGAAGGTGATGTCGCGGCTCAGGTCCACGCCGCTGATCTGGGCGCCGAGCGCAGGGCTCAGGGGAGTGATGGTCAGGCTCATGTCGGTCTCGTTCTTGAATTCAAGGCGCCGGGCTGCCGGCGTGGTCAGTGACTCTGCCCATGCCAGGGCACCAGCTTGCGTTGCAGGGCGCGCAGGCCCATCTCCAGGGCGAAGGCGATCAGCGCTATCAGCAGGATGCCCAGCACCACGACGTCGGTGACTAGAAACTGTGCGGCTGACTGCACCATGAAGCCCAGGCCGCTGGTGGCGGCGATCAGTTCGGCGGCCACCAGGGTCGACCAACCGACCCCCAGGCCGATGCGGATACCGGTCAGGATGTCGGGCAGCGCGCTGGGCAAGATCACGTGGCGAACCAGCTGGGCCCGGGTTGCCCCCAGGGACTGCGCAGCGCGCAGCTTGGCCGGATCGACCGTGCGCACACCGGTGGCGGTGGCGATGGCGATCGGGGCGAAGATGGCCAGGTAGATCAGCAGCACCTTCGACAGCTCGCCGATGCCGCACCAGATCACGATCAGCGGCAGGTAGGCCAGCGGCGGGATCGGTCGGTAGAACTCGATCAGCGGGTCGAGGATGCCCCGGGCCACACGGTTGTGGCCGATGGCGATGCCGATCGGAATGGCGCTGAGGATAGCTGCAGCCAACGCCAGGCCGATGCGCCCGAGGCTGGCCCCCAAGTGCTGCCAGAGGCTGGCGTCCATGTAGCCCTGGGTGAGCAGGGCCCAGGCCTTGGCCAGGATATCGGCGGGCGAGGGCAGGAACAGCGGCTCGATCCAGCCGGCCGAGGTCACCAGCCACCAGGCCAGCAACAGGGTGGCGAGGGTCAGGGCGCTGATCCAGCGGGTGGGCAGTGGGCGGCGTGCCTTCGGGGTGACGTGTGGCCGGGCGACAGGCTTGTCGCTGACCGGCAGGTCCAGGCTGCTCATGCGGTCTCCTGCCGGCGGGCGGCTTCGCGTTGGGAAAACACCCGCGCCAGTACGTGCTCGCGGGTTTCGATGAAACCTGGGTCGGACTTGATCGCCCGGGCCGATTCGCCGGCGGCATAGCGCTGGCCGAAATCCAGTTGCAGGCGCTCGACCACTCGCCCTGGGTTGGGGGCCAGCAATACCAGTTCGCTGGCCAGGAACACGGCTTCCTCAATGTCGTGGGTGATCAGGAACACCGGCTTGGCGGTGCGCTGCCAGACCTGCAGCAGCAACTCCTGCATCTGCTCGCGGGTGAAGGCGTCGAGGGCGCCGAAGGGTTCGTCCATCAGCAGCACCCGTGGGTCTGCCGCCAGCGCCCGGGCCAGGCCTACGCGTTGTTTCTGGCCGCCGGACAGTTGCCAGATGCGACGGTCGCCGAAACCCGCCAGGTCGACCACCGCCAGCAGTTCGCGGGCCTTGGCTTCACGCTGGGCGCGGGGCACGCCGGCCAGCTCCAGGCCAAAGGCGACATTGCCCAGCACGTCCTGCCAGGGCAGCAGGGCATCGTCCTGGAACACCACGCCGCGCTCAGCGCCGGGGCCTTCGACCGGCTTGCCGTCAAGGGTGATGCGGCCTGCGCTGGGGGCGACGAAGCCGGCGATCAGGTTGAGCAGCGAGGTCTTGCCGCTGCCGGAAGGGCCCAGGGCCACCAGCAACTGGCGCGGCCCGAGGCTCAGATTGATGTCGGCCAGCACCGGGGCATCGGTGCCGGGATACTGTGCGCTGATGCGCTCCAGTTCGAGCAAGGCCATGGCAGGCTCCGTCGTGAAGAGTGCTGTTGATCAGGGCCGCTGCGCGCCCCAATCGCGGGGCAAGCCCGCTCCCACAGGTTTTGCGGTGATCTTTGTAGGAGCGGGCTTGTCCCGCGATGGGGTGTGCAGCGGTCCCCTTGTTCAGTTGGGTAGGTATTGCGCGCTGACGTATGGCGAGTAATCCGGCAGCACCGCCTCGACCTTGCCCTGCTGCTTGAGGAAGGTGGCCGTGTCGGTCAGCGCCTGGGTGGTCGGCGCGCCCAAGGCGCTGGCCTGATCGGCCGCCAGCGGGTACACGTTGCCCTGCAGCAGTACCGGAATATCCGCAGGCTTGGCACCCGACAGCTTGGCCAGCTTGCTGACGTTGTCCGGGTTGGCCAGCCAGGCGTTCGGGTCCTTACGGTAGTCGGCGTAGGCGTTGAGGGTGACCTTGGCGAACGACTTGACGATGTCCGGGTGCTTGGCGGCGAAGTCCTTGCGCACGATCCAGGCGTCGAAGGTCGGCGCGCCCTTGCTGGCCAGCTCGCCGGAAGTGATCAGCACCTTGCCGCTTTCCTTGGCTACACCCAGGGCCGGGTCCCAGACGTAGGTGGCATCGATGTCGCCACGCTTCCAGGCAGCAATGATCGCTGGCGGCGCGAGGTTGAGGATCTGCACCTTGGCCGGGTCGATGTTCCACTGCTTCAGCGCCGCCAGCAGGCTGTAGTGCCCGGTGGACACGAACGGCACGGCGACTTTCTTGCCGACCAGGTCTTGCGGAGTCTTGATGCTGTCGCGAGCCACCAGCGCCTCGCCAGCGCCGATCTGCGTGGCGATCAGGAAGGTTTCCACCGGCAGCTTGCGAGTGGCGGCCGCGGCCAGGGGGCTGGAACCCAGGTAGCCGATCTGCACATCGCCGGAGGCGACGGCGGTGATCACATCGGCACCGTTATCGAATTTGCGCCAGTCGATGCTGGCTTGGCTGGCCTTCTCGTAGGTGCCGTCCACCTGGGCGACCTTGGCCGGGTCGACGGTGGTCTGGTAGGCCACAGTCAGGTCGGCGGCCTGGGCCAGCCAGCTGGTGCCGGCGAGGGTCAGGGCGGCGAACAGGCGCAGCGGAGTGTGCGGGGTCATGGATGAACTCCTCGTCAGGCAAATGGACTCGATGACAAGAAGGCTAATTGATCTAAGAAATCAAAAATAAATAACTTTTAAGCATTAGCTTAGGAGCCAAATGAAGCGAGCCCAGGTGTCGCTGAGCGAGCGCGATGGCGAAATCCTGACCACCTGCTAGGCTTTTTCGATTTTTGCGGGGGGTCGAAGGCGCTTGGAAGCAAACGTTTGCACATAACCTAAAGGAATGACCAGGCATGGCCGATACAACTTTTGGCTGTAAAGGTTCCTAAGATATTCCCTAAAAGTCTTAGAAATTCATAAAACAGTCATTTTGGATTTATAGGATTGTCATTATCCTGTTTGCGCAGACGGCGTCTTAGACCTTAGTCGCGAAACGGTTTGTAACGATTGACTTGGCGGTCGTGGGTTGGTGCTAAATCGGCCAATCCTGGTGAGCGGGGCACAGACCCTGCCACCTGAGACGCATAAAAATTAGAACGTAGAGGAGCAAAACATGTACAAGTCCAGCCTGGCTCTGGCCGTGGCACTGGGGGTTCTCGCCCAACAAGCAGGTGCTGCAGGGTTCGTCGAGGACAGCAAGCTGTCCCTTAGCTCGCGTACCATGTACTTCAATAACGACAACCGTGAAGCCCATAGCGATCCTCGCCCGGACCAGCGCGAATCTGGCCAAGGCTTCAAGCTCGACTACATTTCGGGCTTCACCGAAGGTACCGTGGGCTTTGGTGTCGATGCGCAAGCGCTGTGGGGCATCCACCTGGATGGTGGCCAGGGTTATCACAAAGGTGGTTTCTTCCCTGACGATGGCGATGGCTCCGCGAGCCAGTGGGCTCGCTTTGGCGCCAACGCCAAGGCCCGCTTCTCCAAGACCGAGGCGCACTTCGGTAGCGCACTGGCACCGAACCTGCCGATCCTGGTCTCCAACGATGGTCGTCTGCTGCCGCAGACCTTCGAGGGTGGCACCATCACCTCGAAGGAAATCGACAACCTGACCATCAACGCCGGTCAGCTGACCCATGCGATGGGCCGTGCTTCGAGCAACCGTACAGGTCTCTCTGTTCAGGGCGCTACCCAGGAAAGCAATAAATTCCGTTACGCCGGTGCTGACTGGAAGGTCACCAAAGACCTCACCCTGCAGTACTACTACTCCAACCTCGAAGACTTCTATAAACAACACTTCCTGGGCGCGACACACGTGTTCCAGATCGCTGACGACCAGTCGTTCAAGACCGACCTGCGCTACTTCGACAGCAGCAAGGATGGCCGCAACGGCGAAGCGGGCTACGAGTTCAAGAACAACAACGGCTACGCCAAGAACCCTGGCGAGGTTGATAACAAGACCTGGTCGGCCATGTTCACCTACACCCTCGGTGCCCACTCTCTGATGCTCGGTCATCAGCAGGTCAGCGACGATGGCGGTTTCGTATGGCTGAACCAAGGCAGCCTGGTCGATGAAGGTGCGGGCGGTTCGAGCTTCTACCTGTTCACCGACAGCATGATCAACCAGTTCGCCAAGGCGGGTGAGAACACCACCTTCGGTCAGTACTCCTATGATTTCGCCCGTCTGGGCGTGCCGGGCCTGAAGGCTTCCGTGGCCTACCTGCGTGGCGAAGATGGTCGCAGCACGAACGGCCATGGCACCTTCAGCGAATGGGAGCGTGACGCACGTATTGATTACGTGCTGCAGGAAGGCACCCTCAAAGGCCTGGGCTTCAGCCTGCGCCAAGGTGTCTACCGTGGCACCGGTTCGGGGTCGGCGAACGACCAGGACCAAACTCGCTTCATCGTGAACTACACTTACAACTTCCTGTAAGCCGTAGTCGAAGAAGCCTCGCCTCGGGCGTGATGTCCGACTGGGGCCGCTACGCGCCTCATCGCGGGACAAGCCCGCACCTACAAGGCCGGTGTACGCCATCCCCTGTAGGAGCGGGCTTGCCCCGCGATGGGCTGCAGAGCAGCCCCAATCGGGCATTACGCCTAGCGCGAGGTTTTTTTTCGTCCGTCATTTGATATGGCTATAGGTTATAAATAAATCATTATTTATTCTTTTTGTTTTTATGAGCGAGCAGGCACAGTGAACCCATAGACCAGACACAGCACAGGAGCCCACCCATGAGCCTGAAACTCGGCGACATCGCCCCCGATTTCGAACAGGATTCCAGCGCCGGCAAGATCCGCTTCCACGAATGGCTGGGCAATAGCTGGGGCGTGCTGTTCTCCCACCCCGCCGACTTCACCCCGGTATGCACCACCGAGCTGGGCCTGACCGCCAAGCTCAAGGACGAATTCGCCAAGCGCGGCGTCAAGGCCATCGCCCTGTCGGTGGACCCGGTCGACTCGCACACCCGCTGGATCGACGACATCAACGAGACCCAGAACACCGTGGTCAACTTCCCGATCCTCGCCGACGCAGACCGCAAGGTTTCCGACCTGTACGACCTGATCCACCCCAACGCCAGCGACACCCTGACGGTGCGCTCGCTGTTCGTCATCGACCCGAACAAGAAAGTGCGCCTGACCATCACCTATCCGGCCAGCACTGGGCGCAACTTCAATGAAATCCTGCGGGTGATCGACTCGCTGCAATTGACCGACAACCACAAAGTGGCCACGCCAGCGAACTGGCAGGATGGCGATGAGGTGGTGATCGTGCCGTCGCTCAAGGACGAGGACGAAATCAAGCAGCGCTTCCCCAAAGGGTACCGGGCAGTCAAACCCTACCTGCGCCTGACCCCGCAGCCGAATCGTTAGGATCCTTCGTTGCAATGCTCTTGCCATAGCAGGGATTTTGGGCCGTTTCGACGGCCCTTTTTTATGGTGCGCCAGGCATGGCGCGTTGCGCGCAAGCGCAACCTGCTTGGCTGTGGTGGCCGAGCAGGTGACTTGGAGGTGAAAGTCCTCTACACACCCGGCAAGGGGAAGTGTTAGCCAGAGGCAAGGGTGTCGCGGGCGACTGCGAATCTGAA
>NZ_JBLUPY010000042.1:0-36986 GCF_048068215.1 Pseudomonas sp. NY15372 | reverse complement strand
CAAGCAAGGGCTTCGCCCTTGATCGCGGGACAAGCCCGCTCCCACAGGGTGTGGTTGGCGCTGCACCAGTGGGAGCCGGCTTGCCCACAACCATAGAATCTCCCACAGAGGTACATTGTTCTCTGCGCGACAGCGCAGCCCGGAATGGCTGGGTGATCTCCCACAGGGGTCGCAAAGGTATCGCCAACAGAACGATTCTTCCCGAAACAACCGGATTGTCCTGCCCACTCACCAAGACGAAAATGCTCGCCTCTGCTAACCCTTGCGTAACCCTTACGCAGCTCAAGGAGCCCGAGCAATGCCCCACGAAGGCAGCCTTCTACAAACCGCGGTGATCTTCCTGCTTGCCGCCGTACTTGCCGTCCCCCTGGCCAAGCGTCTGCAACTGGGTGCAGTGATCGGCTACCTGCTCGCTGGCGTGGCCATCGGCCCCCAGGCTCTGGGCCTGATTCGCGATACCGAAAGCGTCGCGCACATTTCCGAGTTGGGCGTGGTATTGCTGCTGTTCATCATCGGCCTGGAGCTGTCGCCAAAACGCCTGTGGCTGATGCGCAAATCGGTGTTCGGTGTCGGCACCGCCCAGGTGTTGCTGACCGGCACCGCCATCGGCGCCATCGCCCTGTTCGGCTTCGGCCAGTCGCTGCCGGCAGCGGTCGTGCTCGGCCTGGGCCTGGCGTTGTCGTCCACCGCCCTGGGCTTGCAGAGCCTGGCTGAAACCAAGCAGCTCAATGCCCCGCACGGTCGTCTGGCGTTCGCCATCCTGCTGATGCAGGACATCGCGGCGATCCCGCTCATCGCCCTCGTCCCCCTGCTGGCCGCCAGCGGCCCGGACACCAGCCAGGGCGATAGCCTGGAGCATGGCCTGAAGGTGTTCGCCAGCATCGCCATCGTCATCGTCGGTGGCCGTTACCTGCTACGCCCGGTGTTCCGCACCGTAGCCCGCACAGGCATCCCTGAGGTTTCCACCGCCACCGCCCTGCTGGTCGTGATCGGCACCGCCTGGCTGATGGAGCAGGCGGGCATTTCCATGGCCCTGGGCGCCTTCCTTGCCGGCCTGCTGCTGGCGGACTCCGAATACCGCCACGAGCTGGAGTCGCAGATCGAGCCTTTCAAAGGGCTGCTGCTGGGGCTGTTCTTCATCAGCGTAGGCATGGGTGCCAACCTGAGCTTGCTGCTGGAGATGCCCTTCGTGCTGCTGGGCCTGACCCTGCTCCTGATCGCAGTGAAGTTGGCGCTGCTGATCGGCGTCGGCCGCGTCGCCGGCCTGAGCGGCACCAGCGCCCTGCGCCTGGGCATGGTGCTGGCAGCGGGGGGCGAGTTCGCCTTCGTGGTCTTCAAGCTAGGCAAGGACCAGGGCCTGTTCGACACCCAGACCTACGACCTGCTGCTGATGACCATCACCCTGTCGATGGCCATAACGCCCTTGCTGATGCTCGGTTGCGCCCGCGCCCTCAAGCGCCCGCAAGCCACGCGTGAGGTGCCCGAGCAGTACAAGCAGATCCAGACCGACACGCCACGGGTGGTGATCGTCGGCATGGGCCGCATGGGTCAGATCGTTTCGCGCATCCTGCGTGCCCAGAAAATCCCTTTTATCGCCCTGGAAACGTCAGTGGACGCCATCGAGATGACCCGCATGTTCGAGCAGGCCCCGGTGTTCTACGGCGACCCGCTGCGCCCTGAAGTGCTGCATGCGGCCAAGGTCGGCGAGGCGGAGTATTTCGTCATCACCACCGACGACCCTGAGGTCACCACCCGCACGGCAGAACGGGTCAAGCGCTTGTACCCACACCTGAAAGTGCTGGCCCGCGCGCGTAACCGCCAGCATGTGCACAAGCTCGTGGACGCGGGTGCCGAGCCGATCCGCGAGACGTTCTACTCCAGCCTGGAGATGAGCCGTCGGGCATTAGTGGGGCTGGGCTTGAGCGACGAGCAGGCGGCCGACCGGATCGAACGGTTTACCCAGCACGACGAAGAAGTGCTGGTGGCCCAAGGGCAGGTACGCGATGACCGAGCCAAGGTGATGCAGACGGCCAAGGAGGCGCGGGTGGAGTTGGAGCGGTTGTTTGAGTCGGATGCCGATTGAGGCCTTGTAGCGTATGCCTTGAGAGTTGTAGCGATTCCGAGGTCGAGCGCCGTGCGCGCGGCGCTCGATCTTATAAGCGCTACCTCCTTCAAGGTGGTCACCTGATTGCTGAACAAGCATCGCCACGGGGCGCTGCTCTACAAGCGATACACTTTTCTGCCGAGCAAAGAAAAGGGCCACTGTCACCAGTAGCCCTGTGTTCGTGCTTGATATTCATATACACACCCTCAAGCCGGGGGTGTGGAGGTCTCACCCGACGCTGATGATTCAGCCATCGACGGGGTTCCTACGCCAGCTAAAGCCGCTGAATGGCAACTGGTTTCGCGCTCGTGTGAAACGCTAGCAGCTGCCCTGCTCAAGTCGTCCATCAAGGTTACTTGATATGACTTACCCTGCAGTCAACGCGTTATAGCCGACCGCTCTGTTTATGACGGATTGTTTTGTACTATCTGTGCCGACCCTTTCGCGGCCGCGAAGGGGCCAACCCAGGCAGCCAAGCATCCGGAGACCGATCATTGGAAGACCTCAATTCCCTCTACTACTTCACCCAGGTAGTCGAGCACGGCGGCTTCGCCCCGGCGGGCCGGGCGCTGGACATTCCCAAGTCCAAGCTCAGCCGGCGCATCGCCGACCTGGAAGAGCGTCTGGGCGTGCGGCTGCTGCATCGCACCAGCCGCCACTGCTCGCTCACCGAGATCGGCCAGGCCTACTACAACCGTTGCCTGGCCATGCGCGTGGAGGCCGAAGGGGCGGCGGAGATCATCGAGCGCAACCGCAGCGAACCGCGCGGGCTGGTGCGCATCAGTTGCCCGACCACCCTGCTCAATTCCTGGGTCGGGCCGATGCTGACCCGCTACATGATCAAGTATCCGCAGGTGGAACTGTTCATCGAGAGCACCAATCGCCGTGTCGACCTATTGCACGAGGGCTTCGACATCGCCTTGCGGGTGCGCTTCCCGCCGCTGGAAAACACCGACATGGTGATGAAGGTGCTGAGCAACAGCACCCAGTGCCTGGTCGGCCAACCGCAGTTCCTGAACGGGCTGCCCAAAGGCTTCGACCCACTGATGCTCGGCCAGCTGCCGAGCCTGCACTGGGGCAGCGCCCAGCGTGAATACCGCTGGGAGCTGTTCCACGGCGAGGACACTAGTCGCAGCCTCGTCATCCCCCATACGCCCCGCGTGGTCACCGACGACCTGTTCGCCCTGCGCCATTTCGTGGTGGCCGGGGTAGGTATCGCGCACTTGCCGCGGGTGGCGGTGCGCGACGATCTGGCCGCGGGCCGGTTGGTGGAGTTGGTCCCAGGTTGGCACCCGCGTTGCGGTATCGTGCATGCGATCTTCCCTTCGCGACGGGGGTTGCTGCCGTCGGTACGGGCGTTGATCGATCATTTGGCCGAGGAGTTCGCCATCAGCGACATGGCTTGATAGCGAAAGTGCGAAGCCGCCTCGGCCGGTTTGCGGTGTCGTCCTGGGGCTGCGTTGCAGCCCCTTCGCGGCGCCGCTCCTACGGAGGAGTGTGCGCACTCAGAACGCGAAGCATGAGCAACCCAGTGCGCCCCAGAAGCCTTGGAAGTCGTTCACCGGTACATTCGAATGACGCGCCTTCTCATGGCTGTGTGCATGCACCCCGCAAGGGCCGACGCACTGGTGGGCCACCGCCCCTAACGATGGCGTACCGACTCGCCAATGCCCCGGCACCTTGGTCACCGGCGACCACTCCGGCAACACCGGCACTTGTGGCGGGCCGAGCCTGTCGAATTCCGCCGTGCCATACACCACCTTGCCATCGACGATGGTCAGCACCGACTCGATCCCCTTGATCGCTTCTTCCTCGACGCTGAAGAAGTCCAGCGACAGCGTCGCCAGGTCGGCCAGCTGGCCCACTTTGATCTGGCCTTTCTTGCCCTGCTCGCTGGAGAACCAGGCACTGCCCTGGGTGAACAGCTGCAGCGCGGTATCGCGGCTCAGGCCTTGCGGGTATAGCGCCATGCCGCCGACCGTCTTGCCGCTGACCAGCCAGTACAGCGAGGTCCACGGGTTGTAGCTTGACACGCGGGTGGCGTCGGTACCGGCGCCCACCGGTACGCCCATGTCGAGCATGCGCTTGATCGGCGGAGTCTGTTCGGCGGCTTTCGCACCGTAGCGGTCGACGAAATACTCACCCTGGAAGGCCATGCGGTCCTGGATGGCGATACCTCCGCCCAGTGCCCGCACACGCTCGATATTCTGTGGGGTGATGGTCTCGGCGTGGTCGAAGAACCACGGCAGCCCATTGAACGGGATGTCGCGGTTGACCTTCTCGAAGACGTCGAGCATGCGCGAGATCGACTCGTTGTAGGTGGCATGCAGGCGGAACGGCCAGCGCTGCTCCACCAGATGGCGCACCACCGGTTCGAGCTCTTGTTCCATGGTTTGCGGCAGGTCAGGACGCGGCTCGAGGAAGTCTTCGAAGTCAGCAGCCGAGAACACCAGCATTTCGCCGGCGCCGTTGTGGCGTAGGAAGTCGTTGCCGCCATGGAGCTTGACGCTTGAGGTCCAGCTCTTGAAGTCGGCCAGTTCCTGCTTGGGCTTCTGGGTAAACAGGTTGTAGGCGATGCGCACGGTCAGCTGGTCGTTGTCGGCCAGCTCCTGGATCACCTGGTAGTCGTCCGGGTAGTTCTGGTAGCCGCCGCCGGCATCGATGGCGCTGGTCAGGCCCAGGCGGTTGAGCTCGCGCATGAACTGGCGGGTGGAGTTGACCTGGTATTCCAGCGGCAGCTTCGGCCCCTTGGCCAGGGTGGCGTAGAGAATCATGGCGTTCGGGCGGGCAATGAGCATGCCGGTCGGGTTGCCGAACTTGTCGCGCTGGATCTCACCACCCGGCGGATTGGGGGTGTCCTTGGTGTACCCCACAGCCTTGAGGGCGGCACGGTTGAGTAGCGCGCGGTCGTAGAGGTGCAGCA
Source organism: Pseudomonas sp. NY15372 (assembly GCF_048068215.1). Taxonomy (NCBI): domain Bacteria; kingdom Pseudomonadati; phylum Pseudomonadota; class Gammaproteobacteria; order Pseudomonadales; family Pseudomonadaceae; genus Pseudomonas; species Pseudomonas sp. NY15372. The sequence goes on along the minus strand of NZ_JBLUPY010000042.1, from coordinate 31,959 downwards.
GGAACACCGGAGTGTCGGGCGCAGCCTGGTTGATTTCGTCCAGGGTCGGCATGCGTTTTTCGGCGAACTGGAATTCGTTCCAGCCACCGACCACACGCACCCATTGTGGAGTGGGTGTGCGCGCGGCCTGGTCCTTGAGCATGCGCAGGGCATCGGCTACCGACGGCACGCCTTCCCAGCGCAGCTCCAGGTTGTAGTTCAGGCCACCGCGGATCAGGTGCAGGTGCGAGTCGTTCAAGCCGGGGATCACCGTGCGCTGCCTGAGGTCGATAAGCTGGGTGCTGGCGCCCTTGTGGGCCATGGCCTCGGCGTCGCTGCCCACGGCGATGAAACGGCCGTCCTTGATGGCGACGGCGGTCGCGGTCGGCTTCTCGCGGTCAACGGTATGCAGTTTGCCGTTGAACAGAACCAGGTCGGCCGTCATGACGCCTCCTTGGGTAGATGCGTGAGCGGAACCGGCGGCGCCGGTGAAGGGCAATGCGGACCAGAGCGCGCCCGCGGCACCGAGTACGGTGCTGGCGGCGATGAACTGGCGACGGGTCGTGTCGTTGCGGTCCTTGGACATGGGCTTCTCCGTCTGGGTGGCAGGCACAACTGGGGCGCATGCCGGTTGGGGCTGATCAGGGCCTGGGTAGACGTGCGGTGGGTTGTGAAAGGTTAGCCCTGTTGGAGGTTCGTGCTGCCTGCCATGGCCTTCGCCCTTGATCGCGGGGCAAGCCCGCTCCCACAGATACGGCGGTGGTCGAAGGCCATGGCGCCGGTATCCGACGCCATGGCGAGGAGGTTTACTTACCGGCAGTCAGGGTGCTGTAGCTGGTCATCAGGTTGCGGTAGTCCGGGATGTGGTTGGAGAACAGGGTACCCAGGCCTTCGATGTCGTTGCGCCAGTCGCGGTGCAGCTCACAGGCCACGCCGAACCAGGTCATCAGCTGCGCACCGGCCGCTTCCATCCGGCGCCAGGCGGCGTCGCGGGTCATTTCGTTGAAGGTGCCGGAGGCATCGGTGACCACGAACACCTCGAACTCCTCCTCCAGGGCCGACAGCGCTGGGAAGGCCACGCACACTTCGGTCACGACACCGGCGATGATCAGCTGCTTCTTGCCGGTGGCTTTCACCGCCTTGACGAAATCTTCGTTATCCCAGGCGTTGATCTGGCCTGGGCGGGCGATGTAAGGGGCATCGGGGAACTGCGCCTTGAGCTCGGGCACCAGCGGGCCGTTGGGGCCTTGCTCGAAGCTGGTGGTGAGGATGGTCGGCAGGTTGAAGTACTTGGCCAGGTCAGCCAGGGCGAGCACGTTATTCTTGAAGCGGTCCGGCTCGATGTCACGTACCAGCGAGAGCAGGCCAGCCTGGTGGTCGACCAGCAGAACGGCGGCGTTGTTCTTGTCCAGACGGTTGTAGGTGAATTTGCTCATGGTCTGTGTTCCTTCAAGTAGTGAGTAGGGGTGTTGCCTTGACTGCATGGACACAGATTAAAAGCACCACCTTTGCAGCACTAGATGGCGAAAATTGGCTCATGCGTTCTATTTTTAGAACGCGATCTCGGGGCGAGCCCGCTCCCACAGAGCTACCGCCTCCTACCCTCTAGATCCTGGTTGCCGGCGCCAGCGCCCTGCTCTTTACTACCTTTCGATCCTTTTCCTCACCGAGACCAAAATGCTGGCCTTCATCCAGTCCTCACCGTTGCTGCTCGGCGCCTGTCTTGTCTTTCTGGACCTGCTGCTGTGGCAGTTGATCCCGACCGAGCGCCGGGTCGGTCGTATCACCGTCCGGCTGATGATCTTCCTGCTGTTCAGTTGGGTTCTGCTGACGGCAGGCTTGAGCCCCTTGCAACCGCCGCCCTGGGCAGAGGACGTGCCTCGCAACCTGATAGCCACCGCGCTGGAGATCGCCTGGTGGCTGTTCTTCGCGCGCACGGTGGCGGTGGTGTTCGGCCTGCTGTTGATCGCCCGCGGCGGCCACGGCGGGCGCTTGCTGCAGGACGTGCTTGGGGCGCTGATCTTCGTGGCAGCGGTGATCGCAGCGGCGGCCTATGTGTTGCAACTGCCGGTCAAAGGCCTGCTGGCGACGTCAGGGGTCATGGCCATCGTCATCGGCCTGGCGTTGCAGAGCACCTTGGCGGACGTGTTCTCCGGCATCGTGCTCAACACAACGCGGCCCTATCAGATCGGTGATGCGATCTCCATCGATGGCACCGAGGGCAAGGTGCTGGACATCGACTGGCGAGCCACACGCCTGCTCACCGGCAACGGCAGCCTGGCCGTGGTGCCGAACTCGGTGGTGGCCAAGGCCAAGCTGCTCAACTTCAGTCGTCCAGCGGACGTGCATGGGGTATCGATCAGTGTGGTGGTGCCGGCCAAAGTGCGTCCCAAGCGGGTATTCGATGCCCTGGAGAAGGCCCTGCAAGGCACCAGTGCGTTGCTCAGCAGCCCCTCGCCCAAGGTGACGGTCAAGACCTCGACCCTGGAATCGGTGGAATACGAAGCCAGCGGCTTCGTCGCCAGCATGGCGCGCAAGACCGAGGTGCGTAACCAGCTGTTCGACCTGGCCCACCGCCACCTGGAGGCCAGCGGCGTGATGTGGAACGTCGACCTTGCCCTGCCACCGCGTAGCCGCCAGCGCGACCTGCTGGACGAGGTGCGAGTGTTCCGCTCGTTGACCAGTGATGAGCGCGATGCCCTGAGCCAGCGCATGACCGCCGTGGAATACCTGGCTGACCAGGTGATCCTCGGCGTGGGCGAGCAGTCCGACCATTTACTGGTGATTGGCAGCGGCGTGGTCTCGGCGTCGATCCGCGATGGCGAACGGCTGGTCGAAGCCGGGCGCATGGGGCCAGGCGAGGTGCTGGGGATCGAGGGGCTCATCGACGATGAGGACTCCTTCGCCGAGTTCCGCACGCTCACCGGTTGCCTGCTCTATCGCATCGACAAGGAACAGGTACGCAGCTGCCTGGTCCAGCGTGGCGAGGTGCAATCGGCGCTGACCAAGCTGCAGCGGTTCCGCCGCCAGAGCCGAGAGTCTCTGTTGCTGCAGAAGCCGCCGCAGGTCAAGAAAGGCGGGTTCCTCAGCTGGTTGCACAAGTAAGCCTCGACGCGCCCGTTGTAGGAGCGGCCTGCCTGCATCGGTAGTTAGAGGACTACCCGCAAGCACTGGCCTGCGTGGTACAGCGAGAACCCGGACTCATAGAACGCGGTACGCAACGAAGGCGCACTTACCGGCTTCATGGGCGAGAACGGGATCGGCAGGCTGTCCGGGTCGTCCTTGAGCAGGAATTCGGCGAAGGCCCGGCCGATCACCGTGCCGGTGGTGTTGCCGCGACCGTTGTAGCCGGTCACCGCCACCAGCCCAGGGGCCGGCTCGAACAGGCGCATCAAGTGGTCGGGGGTGAAGTCGATGCAACCGGTCCAATGCATCTCCCATTCGACCTTGCCCAGCTCCGGGTAGTAATGGCTTTGGATGCGGTCGGCCCAACTGCGCACGAACCAGGCTGGCTTGTTGTCGACCCGCCCCAGGCTGCCCAGCAACAGGCGGCCCTGGTCGTCGCGACGGATGCTGCTGAGTACGGTGCGGGTATCCCAGGAGCCCTGGCCGTGAGGCAGGACCTTGTCCGCCGCAGCGCCTTGCAAGGGCTTGGACGCGACCTGGTAGTAGTAGCCGCGGAAGAAGTGCTTCTGCAGGTTGCTCCACTCGCCTTCGGTGTATGCGCCGGTGGAAATCACCACCTTGTCGGCACGCACCGAGCCGCGGGCGGTGTTCACCCGCCAGCCATCACCGTCGCGCTCCAGGCCCTGGACGGAGGACTGTTGGAACAATCGGCCGCCCAAGCGCACCACGGCGGCGGCCAGGCCTTGGGTGTACCCCATGGGGTTGATGGTGCCGGCGCGGCGGTCGAGCAGCGCGGCGGAAATCTTGTCGGTGCCGCAATATTCCTGGCAACGCGCGCCGGTCAACAGCTCGACATCGGCGCCGCGCCGGCTCCACTGGGCATGGCGGGCCTCCAGGTCAGCGATGCCGGTGGCGTTGTGCGCCATGTGCAGGGTGCCCTTGTGCTGGGCCTGGCAGTCGATGCCCAGGCGCTCGATCATGGCGAACACCTCCGCCGGGGCCTCGCCGAGCACCTTGTTCAGGCGGCTGCCCTGTTGCAGGCCGAGGGTCGCCTCGACGTCGTCGGGGCGGATCCAGGTGCCGGCGTTGACCAGGCCGACGTTGCGCCCGGAGCCACCGTGGCCGATCTTCCAGGCCTCGAGCAGGATCACCGACTTGCCTTGCTCGAGCAGGTGGATCGCCGCCGACAGGCCCGTGATGCCACCGCCGATCACGCAGACATCGGCCTTGTGCTCACCGGCCAGGGCCTGGGTGGCGACGGTTGGTTTGGTGGCGAACTCCCACAGACATTCTTGACGCAGTTCGGACATGGCCCGGCTCCAGCAATGTTGTTCTTGTTGGGGCCGCGTTGCGACCCATCACGGCACAAGCCCGCTCCTACGTGGATCGCGCCGCCAATGGCCCGCAGCGCAATCCCTGTAGAAGCGGCCTTGTGCCGCGAACCGGGGGCAAAGCCCCCGCCTGCGATCGTCAGTCGAACACGATCCCCTGCGCCAGCGGCAGCTCGCGCGAGTAGTTCACGGTGTTGGTCTGGCGACGCATATAACCCTTCCAGGCATCGGAGCCGGACTCACGGCCACCGCCGGTTTCCTTCTCGCCGCCGAACGCACCGCCGATCTCCGCACCGCTGGTGCCGATGTTGACGTTGGCGATGCCGCAGTCGCTGCCCGAGGCGCTCTGGAAGCGTTCGGCCTCGCGAATGTCGGTGGTGAAGATGCATGAGGACAGGCCTTGGGGCACTTCGTTGTTCAGGCGCAGGGCCTCTTCGAAGTCGTCATAGGCCAGCACGTAGAGGATCGGGGCGAAGGTCTCGTGGCGCACCACGTCGCTCTGGCCCGGCATCTCGGCGATGGCCGGCGAAACGTAGTAGGCGTTCGGGTATTCGCTGGCCAGCTGGCGCTCGCCGCCGAACACCTGGCCGCCTTCGTCACGGGCCTTGGCCAGTGCGCCTTGCATGGCATCGAAGGACTGCTTGTCGATCAGCGGGCCGACCAGGTTGTCCTTGCGTGGGTCACCGATGCGAACCTTGCCGTACGCGGCTTTGACGCGAGCGACCACTTCGTCCTTGATGGAGCGGTGCACGATCAGGCGGCGCAGGGTGGTGCAGCGCTGGCCGGCGGTACCGACTGCCGAGAACAGGATGCCGCGCACGGCCAGGTCCAGGTCGGCGCTCGGGGCCAGGATCATGGCGTTGTTGCCACCCAGCTCGAGGATGCTGCGCCCGAAGCGGGCCGCGACGCGCGGGCCGACTTCACGACCCATGCGGGTGCTGCCTGTGGCGCTCACCAGCGGTACGCGCGGGTCGTCCACCAGGGCTTCGCCGGCTTCACGGCCGCCGATCACCAGCTGGCTCAGGCCTTGCGGTGCATCGCCGAAGGCGTTCAGGGCTTTTTCGAACAGTGCCTGGCAAGCCAGGGCGGTCAGCGGCGTCTTCTCGGACGGCTTCCATACCACGGCGTTGCCGCACACCAGCGCCAGCGCGGTGTTCCAGGCCCAAACGGCAACCGGGAAGTTGAAGGCGCTGATGACGCCCACCACACCCAGCGGGTGCCAGGATTCACGCATGTGGTGGCCCGGGCGCTCGGAGGCGATAGTCAGGCCGTACAGTTGGCGCGACAGGCCAACGGCGAAGTCGCAGATGTCGATCATTTCCTGGACTTCGCCCAGGCCTTCCTGGGTGATCTTGCCGGCCTCGATGGACACCAGCTCACCCAGCTCGGCTTTGTGCGCACGCAGCACTTCGCCAAACAGGCGCACCAGCTCGCCGCGACGCGGGGCTGGCACGTTGCGCCAGGCCTCGAAGGCTTTTTGCGCCTGGTCGATGCGTGCGGTGGTCTCGGCCTTGCCGAGCAGCTTCACCGAGGCGATCTGGCTGCCATCGATCGGCGTGTGAACAGGGTAGTCACCCTGGGTGTAAGCCTCGGCGGCAACGCCGAGGCGCTCGAGCAATCCAGCGACCATGTGCTTCTCCTACAGAAGGTGGAGGTTGAAAACCTGATGTGGATCAGTATTAATCCGATGACACTGGCGCAACAAACGACCTTTATTCCGCATATCATTCCGTCAGGTAATGACCAAACCGCCGTAGAGACCGCTATGTCCAAACGCCTGGTGCCATCGATGACTGCCCTACAGTGCTTCGAGGCCGCTGCCCGTCACCTGAGCTTCACCCGTGCCGCCGAGGAACTGCACCTGACCCAGAGCGCAGTCAGCAAGCAGGTCTCGCAGCTCGAGGAAATGCTCCGCCACCACCTGTTCCTGCGCATTCGCCGGCGCCTGCAATTGACGCCCGCGGGCTCGCTGTACTTGGCCGAGGTCAACAAGATCCTCACCCAGGTGGACATGTCCAGCCGCTACGTCCTGACCTACGGCGAGCAGACCGAAGTCTTGAAGGTAGCCACCCAGCCGAGTTTCGGCGTGCGTTGGTTGATCCCGCACTTGAAGGGGTTCGGCAAGCGCCACCCTAACATCCACCTCGACATCCGCAATGAGATGGAGCCGTTCGCCCTGCTCCAGGGCTCGGCCGATGCGGTGTTCTTCTATGGCCAGGGAACCTGGCCGGGCGCCACCTGCGTGGAACTGTTCGGCGAGGAGGTGGTGCCGGTATGCGCACCTGAGCTATTGCAAGGACGGGCCTTGCACGATGCTGGCGAAGTGGCCGAGCTGGTGCTGCTGCAAAGCACCTCGCGGCCAGAGGCCTGGCATGAATGGTTTCTGGAGCAGCGCCTGCACACCGACAACAGCTACCACGGGCCGCGCTTCGATACGTTCTACATGGCGCTGAGCGCAGCCCAGGCCGGTTGTGGCGTGGCCCTGGTGCCGCGCTACCTGGTGACCCGAGAATTGGCCGAGGGCAGCCTGGTGGTGGCCTGGGACCATGCGATGAAAAGCCCAGGTGCCCATTACCTGGCCTTTGCCGAGCATGCGGCGGAAGTGCCGAAGGTGCGGGCATTGGTGGAGTGGGTTCGGGAGCAATTGCAGGGCTGACTGTTATCGAGCCCGCTTTGCGGGCCGTCGCGGGGCAAGCCCGCGCCTACAGGCATGGCGCAACACTCGCGATCATCAATCGCAAAAGGAATGACACCTGCACTTTTTTTCGCTTGTGAGGAAAGTGCATTCCCCGCTTTCATGTACGGGTATCCACTCACCTCCAGGAAGCTAGCGATGCCCGCCCATGATTTCGTCAGCCCCGACAGCATCCGCGCGCAGTTCTCTGCCGCCATGTCGCTCATGTACAAACAGGAAGTGCCCCTGTATGGCACGCTGCTGGAGCTGGTGAGCGAAATCAACCAGCAGGTGATGACCCAGCAGCCCACGGTCGCCGAGGCCCTGCGCTGGACCGGCGAGATCGAGCGCCTCGACCAGGAGCGCCATGGCGCCATTCGCGTCGGTACCGCCGAGGAGCTGGCGACCATCGCCCGGCTGTTCGCGGTGATGGGCATGGAGCCGGTGGGCTACTACGACCTGAGCTCGGCCGGCGTGCCGGTGCACTCCACCGCCTTCCGCGCCGTGCATGAGCAGTCGTTGCACATCAGCCCATTCCGGGTGTTCACCTCCCTGCTGCGCCTGGAGCTTATCGACAACCCGCAACTGCGCGAGTTGGCCCAGGGCATCCTGGCCAAGCGCAAGATCTTCACCCCGCGCGCCTTGGAATTGATCGCCCAATGCGAGCGCGACGGTGGCCTGGGCGCTGCCGACGCCGAAGCCTTCGTCCAGGAAGCGCTGCACACCTTCCGCTGGCACCAGGACGCCACGGTGACCGCCGAGCAATACCAGCAGTTGCACGACCAGCATCGCCTGATCGCCGATGTGGTGGCCTTCAAAGGCCCACACATCAACCACTTGACCCCACGCACCCTGGACATCGACGCCATCCAGCTGGGCATGCCGGCCAAAGGCATCCCGCCCAAAGCAGTGGTCGAAGGCCCGCCCACCCGCCGCCATCCGATCCTGCTGCGCCAGACCAGCTTCAAGGCCCTGCAGGAAAAGGTCGCCTTCAGCGATGCGCAAGGCAGCCATACCGCGCGCTTCGGCGAGATCGAACAGCGTGGCGCGGCGCTGACACCCAAGGGCCGTCAGCTCTACGACCGCCTGCTCGATGCCACCCGCGCCGCCCTGGACGGCGTACCGGCCGAGGCCAATGCCGAGCGCTACCGAGCGCTGCTGGCCGAGCACTTCGCCGAGTTTCCGGATGACTTGGCGCAGATGCGCGAGCAAGGGCTTGCGTACTTCCGTTACTTCGCGACCGAGAAGGGCCTGGCGGCACGCGATCAGCAGGGGCGCCCAACCACCTTGCAGGGCTTGATCGATGCCGGCCATGTGCATTTCGAAGCGTTGGTGTACGAGGACTTCCTGCCCGTGAGCGCGGCGGGGATCTTCCAGTCCAACCTGGGCGACGAGGCCCAGGCCGACTATGGCAGCAATGCCAACCGCGAGGCCTTCGAGGCGGCACTGCAGATGAAGGTGCAGGATGAACTGGCCTTGTATGCTCAGAGCGAGCAGCGGTCGCTGCAGGCCTGTGCACAGGCGCTGAGCCTGGGCGCGTTGTAACGCTTCAGATCGCTATCGCGGGACAAGCCCGCTCCCACAGAGGGTCAGCACTGGCCGTTTGTTCTGTGCTCGACAGCGCAGCCCAAAGGGCTGGGTGACCTCCCGCAACAAGCGTACACAGGGCCTGTGGGAGCGGGCTTGCCCCGCGATTGGGCCGGGCCCGCTATCACCGCCGCCAAGCAAGGGCTTCGCCCTTGATCGCGGGACAAGCCCGCTCCCACAGGGTGTGGTTGGCGCTGCACCAGTGGGAGCCGGCTTGCCCACAACCATAGAATCTCCCACAGGCTCACCACTGTTCACGAGAACTGTGCGCTTGCTGTTGGAGCGGGCTTGTCCCGCGATTGGCCCTCGAGAATCCTGACATCCGGCAGGTTCATCGCCGCAGCCTCTTCCTGCAGGAATGCGCTCAACCGGCGCAACCGCTCTCCCCCAGGCCGCGTCCGTGGCCACACCAGGTAGTAGTCCATGCCACTGGGCACCGCCGTCGGCCAGGGCAGGCTCAACCGCCCCTGGGCGACATCCTCGGCGACCATCAGCAAGTCCCCCATGGAAATGCCATAGCCACGCGCCGCCGCGATCATGCCCAGCTCCAGGGTATCGAACACCTGCCCGCCCTTGAGCGAAACCTTGTCGGTAAGCCCCATGCGGGTTAGCCAGGCGCGCCAATCGCGTTTATCAGGCGTTGGGTGCAACAGCTCGATACCCGCTAACCGCCGTTCGTCCCAGGGCCCGTCCTTGAGCAGGTCGGGCGCGCCCACCGGGATCAACAACTCCGAGAACAGCCGCCGCACTTCCCAGTCGGACGGGAACGCCCCGTCGCTGAGCAACACCGCACAATCGAAGGGCTCCTGGTTGAAGTCCACATGATCCACATCCATCCAGGCACTGGTCAGCTGCACTTCGTTGCCCGGTTGCTGGTGGCGGAACTGGCTCAGGCGCGACAACAACCAACGCATGGTCAGGGTCGAAGGGGCCTTCATGCGCAGCATGTCGTCCTCGCCTCGCAAGGTATCGCAGGCCCGTTCCAGCGCGCTGAAGCCGTCGCGCACGCCAGGCAGCAACATCCGCGCCGCCTCGGTGAGCTGCAGGCTGCGCCCATTGCGCACGAACAGGCGGCAGGCGAAGTGCTCTTCCAGGGTGCGGATGTGCCGGCTGACTGCGCTCTGGGTGATGGAGAGTTCCTCGCCAGCCCGGGTGAACGAGCTCAGCCGGGCAGCGGCTTCGAATGCGCGCAACGCATACAGCGGGGGAAGCTGACGGGACATTTCGCACCTACCCTGCGGGAACACCAATGGTATGCAACGGATCATACATACATGAGTTCAACTCATGCCAACGATCGCTTTTATCCTTTTGTGCAAAGTTGACCGAAGCCTCAGAATCGACGCTTCGCTCAACAGCTCCCGGAAAAAGGACACCTCCATGCACGTCGCGCCCACCACCGAACTCAAGGCTCTGCTGCGCCTGGCCGGCCCGCTGATCGCCTCGCAGTTGGCGCACATGCTGATGGTGCTGACCGACACCCTGATGATGGCCCGCATCAGCCCCCAGGCCCTGGCCGGTGGCGGCCTGGGCGCGGCCAGCTATTCGTTCGTGTCGATTTTCTGCCTGGGCGTGATCGCTGCGGTCGGCACGCTGGTCGCCATTCGCCAGGGCGCAGGCGACGTGCCTGGCGCGACCCGGCTGGCGCAGAACGGGTTGTGGCTGGCCTGGGGTTTGGCCCTGGGGGCAGGGCTGGTGCTGTGGAACCTGGAACCGGCCCTGCTGCTGTTCGGCCAGAAACCCGAAAACGTCGCCTCGGCCATGGAATTCCTCACCCTGCTGCCACTGGCACTGCCCGGCTACCTGACGTTCATGGCCTTGCGCGGCTTCACCAGCGCCCTGGGCCGTTCGACGCCGGTAATGGTCATCAGCCTGGTGGGCACGGTGCTCAACTACCTGTTCAACCACGCCTTGATCGAAGGCATGTTCGGCTTGCCCAAGCTGGGGCTGATGGGCATCGGCCTGGTCACCGCCGTGGTATCCATGGGCATGGCCATCGCCTTGGCGCTGTACATCCGCTGGCACAAGGCCTATACCGACTACCCGCTGCGCAAGGGCCTGTCGCGGCCGTCGCTGCCGGCACTGCGCGAGCTGTGGCGCCTGGGCCTGCCGATCGGCGGCACCTACATGGTGGAAGTCGGCCTGTTCGCCTTCGCCGCCCTGTGCATGGGGGTGCTGGGCAGCACGGAGCTGGCGGCGCACCAGATCGCCCTGCAGATCGTCTCTACTGCATTCATGGTGCCGACCGGGCTTTCCTATGCCGTGACCATGCGCGTGGGCTTGTATTACGGCGCCGGCAACCTGTTGGCCGCGCGCAGCGCCGGGCGGGTGGGGATCGGCTTCGGGGCGATGATCATGTTCGCCTTCGCGGCGCTGTTCTGGCTGCTGCCTGAGGCGCTGGTAGCGTTGTTCATCGACCGGAACGACCCAGCCTTCGCGGCGATCTTCCAGCTGGCCGTCAGCCTGTTGATGGTGGCGGCCTGGTTCGAGCTGTTCGACGGCATGCAGACCATCGCCATGGGCTCGATCCGTGGCCTGAAGGACGCCAAGACCACCTTCCTCATCGGCCTGTGCTGCTACTGGCTGGTGGGCGCGCCCAGCGCCTGGCTGTTCACTTTCACCCTCGGCGGTGGTGCGGTGGGCGTGTGGTGGGGCCTGGCATTGGGCCTGGCCTGTGCGGCGGTGGCGCTGACCGTCGGCTTCGAGTGGCGGACCAAGCGGATGCTGGGCAAGGCGAGCAAGGCCGACAGGGTGGTAGTGTCGGTTTGACTGCCGGGGCCGCGGTACGGCCCTTTCGCGGCACAAGGCGGCTCCTACATGGATCACCGCCGGTCCTGGTGGCCGGCGGCGCAGCCCTCCCCTTATACGCTCACGAGCTGCGGCTTGGCCGCTTGTTGCAGGTAGTCCGTCAACTCGCCCACCGGCAACGGCTTGCTGACCAGATAACCTTGTACCTGGTCGCAGCCGAACCCGCGCAGCAATGCCATCTGCTCCTCGGTCTCGACCCCTTCGGCCACCACCTCCAGGTTGAGGTTGTGCGCCAGGTTGATCATGGCGTGCACCAGCTTGCGGTTTTCCTCGCGCAGCTCCATGCCGCCGACGAAGCTGCGATCGACCTTGAGCAAGGTGATCGGCAGGCTGTTCAGGTGCACGAACGATGAAAAACCCGTGCCGAAGTCATCCAGCGAGAACCGCACCCCCAGGCGCCCCAGGGCGTCCATGGTCTGCTGAACCAGCTCGTTGCGGCGCATCACCGCGGTCTCGGTGAGTTCGAATTCCAGCCAACGGGCATCGACCCCATGCTCGATGATCAGGCGGCTCAGGGTGGCCAGCAGCTGGCTGTCCTGGAACTGCCGGAAACTCAGGTTCACCGCCATGTGCAACGGTGCCAGGCCACTTTCGCCCAGGGCCTGCATATCGCGCAGGGCGCGGGAGATCACCCAGTAGCCCAAGGGCACGATCAGGCCGCTCTGCTCGGCCAGGGGCACGAATTCGTTCGGTGGCAACAGCCCGCGCTCGGCGTGGCGCCAGCGCACCAGGGCCTCGAGCCCGACGATCCGCCCGTCGGCAAGGCTCAGCCGCGGCTGGTAGTGCAACTCCAGCTCGTCGCGGCGCAGCGCCCGGCGCAGCTCGCCTTCGAGGTCGGCGAGGCTGCGGGCGTTGCGGTTGATCCGTTCATTGAACACATGGAAGGTGCAGCCTTGGCTGCCCTTGGCCTGGCGCATGGCGATGTGGGCATGCCACATCAGCGGGTCGGCGCCGGCCTGGGCGCGGGCATGGGCCAGGCCCAGGCTGCAGCCGAGCAGCAGGCTTTCGCCGTCGATCCAGTAGGGCTCGGCCAACGCCTCGACGATGCGTTCGGCCACCCATTCGGCGCGGTTGGCATCGCGCCGGGTGTCGATCAGCAGGGCGAACTCGTCGCTGCCCAGGCGAGCCAACTGGTCACCGGCTTCCAACTGCTGCTTCAGGCGCGCCACCACCTGCAAGATCAGTCGGTCGCCGCCTTGATGGCCAAGGGCGTCGTTGACGTGACGGAAGTTGTCCAGGTCCAGATGGCCAAGGGCTACGCCACGGCCGTCGTTCTGCGCCAGGCGCGCGGTCAGCAGGGCCTGGAAGCCCTGGCGGTTGGCGATGCCGGTCAGTGGGTCCTGCTCGGCCAGGCGCTGCAGCGTAGCCACCAACACACCACGCTCGCGGACATGTCGCAGGGAGCGACGCAGGGCATCGCTGTTCAGTTGCTCGCGCACCAGCCAGTCGCTGACCGCCGCCGGCGGCGTTTCGGGCTCGTCGTCGAGCAGCAGGATGGTCGGCAGCTCGCAGCGGCCCGGTGCGGGCTGCAGGGCCGGCGTCGCCAGCACCACTGCCTGGTGGTCATGGGTGAACAGGCTGTCGACCGACTCCCAGTTCGGTGCGGTCAGCAATACCGCGCTGCCCGCCAACGGCTGCACGCACTCGCGCAGCAGGGCGGCCCATTCCGGCTCATCGGCCAACAGCAGCAAACGCAACGGTTCGACAGGCGTGGACAAGCGGGCTCCTTAGGCTTGAACGGTAGAATGGCGAGCGCAGACATCCCACCCCGTGGGCAGAAATGATTTTTACTCCAGGTGCCATTCCCTGGCCAGCACCCCGACACAATTTGTCGTGCATCCTGCGCGAAACCGACGAAAGCGGCAAATCTGATTCATGCCCTGCGTCACACTGTCAGACGGTCGCGCCACAACCGCCCCATGCCTGCTAGAATGCGCGGCTATTTTCTGGTGACCCCCGGTTTCTAGCATGTCCCGACTCAATCCCCGGCAACAAGAAGCCTGTGACTACGTCGGCGGCCCTCTATTGGTGCTCGCCGGTGCAGGCTCCGGCAAGACCAGCGTGATCACACGCAAGATCGCCCACCTCATCCAGAACTGCGGCATCCGTGCCCAGTACATCGTGGCCATGACCTTCACCAACAAGGCGGCGCGCGAGATGAAGGAGCGGGTCGGCACCCTGCTGCGCCCCGGCGAAGGCCGCGGCCTGACCGTGTGCACCTTCCACAACCTGGGCCTGAACATCATCCGCAAGGAGCATGAGCGCCTGGGCTACAAGCCTGGCTTCTCGATCTTCGACGAGACCGACATCAAGGCATTGCTGTCGGACATCATGCAGAAGGAATACTCCGGCGACGACGGCATCGACGAGATCAAGAACATGATCGGTGCCTGGAAGAACGACCTGATCCTGCCGGCCGAGGCCCTGGAAAAGGCGCGCAACCCGCGCGAGCAGACCGCCGCCATCGTCTACACCCACTACCAGCGTACGCTCAAGGCGTTCAACGCGGTGGACTTCGACGACCTCATCCTGCTGCCGGTGAAGCTGTTCGAGGAGCACAAGGACGTTCTGGAGCGCTGGCAGAACCGCGTGCGCTACCTGCTGGTGGACGAATACCAGGACACCAACGCCAGCCAGTACCTCTTGGTGAAGATGCTGATCGGCATGCGCAACCAGTTCACCGTGGTGGGCGACGACGACCAGTCGATCTATGCCTGGCGCGGCGCTCGCCCGGAAAACCTCATGCTGCTCAAGGAGGACTACCCCTCCCTGAAGGTGGTGATGCTGGAGCAGAACTACCGCTCCACCAGCCGCATCCTGCGCTGCGCCAACGTGCTGATCGCCAACAACCCCCACGCCTTCGAAAAGCAGCTGTGGAGCGAGATGGGCGTCGGTGACGAGATCCGTGTCATCCGCTGCAAGAACGAGGAAGCCGAGGCCGAGCGCGTGGCCATGGAAATCCTCACCCTGCACCTGCGCACCAACCGCCCCTACAGCGACTTCGCCATCCTCTACCGGGGCAACTACCAGGCCAAGCTGATCGAGCTCAAGCTCCAGCACCACCAGGTGCCCTACCGCCTTTCCGGCGGCAACAGCTTCTTCGGTCGCCAGGAGGTCAAGGACCTCATGGCCTACCTGCGCCTGCTGGTCAACCCGGACGACGACAACGCCTACCTGCGGGTGATCAACGTGCCACGCCGGGAGATCGGCTCCACGACCCTGGAAAAGCTCGGCAACTATGCTACCGAACGTGGCGTGTCGATGTACGCCGCCAGCGAGGAGCTGGGCCTGGGCGAACACCTCGATGCCCGCTATACCGAGCGTCTGCAGCGCTTCAAGCACTGGCTCGACGGGGTGCGCCAGCGCGTGGCCCTGGAGGACCCGATCGCCGCTCTGCACGACATGGTCCGCGATATCGACTACGAAAACTGGATCCGCCAGAACACCGCCAGCGACAAGGCGGCAGAGTTTCGCATCAGCAACGTCTGGTTCCTGATCGATGCCCTGAAGAACACCCTCGAGAAGGACGAAGAGGGTGACATGACCATCGAGGACGCCATCGGCAAGCTGGTGCTGCGCGACATGCTCGAGCGCCAGCAGGAAGAGGAAGAAAACGCCGAAGGTGTGCAGATGATGACCTTGCATGCCTCCAAGGGCCTGGAATTCCCTTACGTGTTCATCATGGGCATGGAGGAGGAAATCCTCCCGCACCGCTCCAGCATCGAGGCCGACACCATCGAGGAAGAGCGGCGCCTGGCCTACGTGGGCATCACCCGCGCGCGCCAGACCCTGGCTTTCACCTTCGCCGCCAAGCGCAAGCAGTACGGCGAGATCATCGACTGCACGCCCAGCCGGTTCCTCGACGAACTGCCGCCGGACGACCTGGCCTGGGAAGGCCTGGACGATGCGCCGGTCGAAGTGAAGGCCGCTCGCGGCAATAACGCACTGGCCGACATCCGGGCAATGCTCAGACGCTGACCAACCCTTACTCTCTAACCTTTGTCGCGGCCTTGGCTGCGGCCACCTTTGCTACATCGAGGAATACCACAGTGGAAGCACTGCAGCAGAAGATTCGCGAAGAAGGCATCGTGCTTTCCGACCAGGTTCTCAAAGTCGACGCGTTTCTCAACCATCAGATCGACCCGGCGCTGATGCAGCTGATCGGCGACGAGTTCGCCCGCCTGTTCGCCGATTCGGGCGTGACCAAGATCGTCACCATCGAAGCGTCGGGCATCGCCCCGGCGGTGATGACCGGCCTGAAGCTGGGCGTGCCGGTGATCTTCGCCCGCAAGCACCAGTCGCTGACCCTGACCGAGAACCTGCTGACCGCCTCGGTGTACTCGTTCACCAAGCAGACCGAGAACACCGTGGCCATCTCGCCGCGTCATCTCAACAGCAGCGACCGTGTGCTGGTGATCGACGACTTCCTGGCCAACGGCAAGGCCTCCCAGGCGCTGATCTCGATCATCAAGCAGGCCGGTGCCACCGTTGCGGGCCTGGGCATCGTGATCGAGAAGTCGTTCCAAGGCGGCCGTGCCGAGCTGGATCGCCAGGGCTATCGCGTCGAGTCCCTGGCGCGGGTGAAGTCGCTGGAAGGTGGCGTGGTCACGTTCATCGAGTGATGGCCCTCGGGGCCGCTATGCGGCCCTTTCGCGGCACAAGGCCGCTCCTACAGAAGATCGCGTTCCCTGTAGGAGCAGCCTTGGGCCGCGAAAGGGCTGCACAGCAGCCCCGGCCATTCATCCGGTTGCCGCCAACCCCGCCAGCAACAGCCGCTGGTACAACTCTTCCTTGAGCCCCTGCGGCTGCTCCAGCCCCATGCGCACCAATTGCGCCGCGTAGGCCTCGGGCGCGGGCGCATCCAGCGCTGCCTTGCCCAGTTCCAGCACCTCGCTCAGCTTGAACTTGCTCTTGAGCCAATTCAGCGCCCGCAGCAAATCCCGTTCTTCGGCCGTGAAATCGCACCCCAGCGGATATTCCGGGAACAGTCGCCCATGCTGCTCGCGAATCGCCTCCAGGCGCTCGGGCGTGTTGTCGGTGAAGCGCGCATCCAGCTGGAAATCTTTCGGCAGCTTGCCCGCTGCCTTGGCCTGTTCCATCAACTGCGGTTGGAAGCGTGAGTCGCTGATCGCAAGCAACCTGGCGATCACCTCGCTGTCGGTCTGCCCGCGCACGTCGGCGATGCCGTACTCGGTCACCACGATATCGCGCAGGTGCCGGGGGATGGTGCAGTGACCGTAGGTCCAGAACAGGTTGGAGGTCACCTCGCCGCCCGCCTCGCGCCAGCTGCGCAGCAACAAGATCGAGCGCCCGCCGTCCAAGGCATGGCCCTGGGCGACGAAGTTGTATTGCCCGCCTACGCCGCTGAGCACCCGGCCGTCCTCGAGCTGGTCGGCCACGCCCGCCCCTAGCAAGGTCATGCCGAACACCGTGTTGACGAAACGGGCGTCTCGGCGCTGGCGGCGCTTGAGCGTTTCCTGGCCATACAGCTCGTTGATGAAGCCGATGCCGGTCATGGCGAAACGCCCGCGCTGCTCGAGGGACATCTCCCGCAAGCGCTGGTAGAACGCCTGCGGGCCCAGGAAGAAACCGCCGTGCACCAGTACCCCGCGCTCATCGGCCGGGCGCCGGATCACCCCTGCCTCGACCAGCGCCAGCAGGCCATTGACGAACATTTCGCTGCAACCGTAGAGCCCCTCGGCGAAAGCGTCCTGGCCCCCTTCCCGGTCGATCAAGGCCTGCCAAGGGGCAACGTCCAGCGCCTGGAGCACCGCACGGTAACCGGCGTTGTCGCCCTGTCGGGCCAGTAGCGCCGCAGCGACGGCATCGCCCATGGCACCGATGCCGATCTGCAAGGTGCCGCCATCGCGCACCAAGGCACTGGCATACAAGCCGATGCAGTGGTCCTGGGTCGATACCGGCATGTTCGGCGTGGAGAACAACCGGCGCTGCTCGGGCGCGTCGATCAACAGGTCGAAGTCATCCTCGCCGAGCTCGGCATCGCCAGGCATGTAGGGCAGCTCGGTGTGCGCCTGGCCGAGCAGCAGGATGGTTTCGCCCGCGGCGCGGCGCCGGGCCAGCATCGGCAACAGGTCGAGGGTGATGTCCGGGTTGCAGGCCAGGCTGAGCTGGCCGGGGCGCTCGGGCGAGGCGGCCACCAGTTGGGCGACCAAGTTCAGGCCCTTGGCGTTGATGTCGCGCGCCGCATGGCTGTAGTTGCTGCTGACGTAGTCCTGCTGCGCCGCTTGGCTGTGCAGCAGGCTGCCCGGCTGCAGGAAGAACTGCTCGATGCGGATGTTCGCAGGCAGGGTGTCATTGCGCAGGTCGGCGAGGTAGTCGAGCTCTTCGTAGTCGGCGAAGACCCGCTCCACGAACGGCTCGAGGAAGCGCCGCTGCAGGCCATCGCCCAGCGACGGGCGGCCGAGGCTGAGGGCGGTGTAGATCGTCAGCTGGCGCTCGGGGCATTCGCGTATCCGGGCGTAGAGCGCATTGACGAAGGCATTGGGCTTGCCCAGGCCCAGCGGCAGGCCCATGTGGATGTGGTTGGGCAGGCGGGCGAGGACCTGTTCTACCGCCTGGTCGATGGAAACGCATTGCGCCATCTGGGCCTCCTGTGAACATCCGTGCATGCAGAGATTAGACATGGCTTTGGACAGGCTGCTGAACATGCCGGCCCAATCGCGGGACAAGCCCGCTCCCACAGGTTTCGCGCCGCTCTGGAGGGTAGCATTGAACTTGTGGGAGTGGGCTTGTCCCGCGATTGGGCCAAAAACAAAGCCCGCCATGGAAGGCGGGCTTGCGGGTATCAGCCTGGGTTCAGAGCCCCGACATCTTCTTGATGGCGCCCTTGAGCTCTTCGTCCGAGCAGTCGGCGCAGGTGCCTTTCGGCGGCATGGCGTTGATACCGGTGATGGCCTTGGCCAGGATGCCGTCGAGGCCGCCCTGGTGGTCCGCACGTTCTTTCCAGGCGGCGGTGTCGCCGATCTTCGGTGCGCCGAGCAGGCCGCTGCCATGGCAGGCATTGCAGTGCTTGGCGATGATCTGGTCCGGCGTCTTGGCGCCGCCACCACCGGCAGTGGCAGCCACGGCCATGCCTTTGCATTCCTGGCCCTGGACACACACCTGGCCGACCGGCTCGAGGCGCTTGGCAAGGTCGTCGTTGGTCGCAGCGGTTGCGCTCATTGCCCAAAGGGCGAATACGGCTGCTGGTACGGCCAGCATCTTCTTGATTTGGTTCACGCGAACACCCTCATGGTGGCTAATCACGCCCGCGGCCACGGATCTGCGAGCGTTTGAAAGTATAGCGGGAACCCAGGGACCGTGAAACGACCCTACAAGGGAAAGGGATATTGCCGGAACAATGCACTGCGCTGGATCAAAAGTTCGACGGTGTCGCTGCGCTGATCAGCCGGGCAGGCTCGTCGAAGGGGTTGCGAAAACGGTGCGGCCGGGTGCTTTCGAAGTAGTAGCTGTCGCCTGCTTCGAGGACGAAGGTCTCGGTGCCGACCACCAGCTCCAGGCGCCCTTCGAGCAAAATGCCGGTTTCCTCACCGTCATGGGTGAGCATTTCTTCACCGGTGTCGGCGCCAGGCGGGTACACCTCGTTGAGAAAGGCGATGGCCCGGTTGGGGTGCGACTTGCCCACCAGCTTCATGGTCACCGCACCGTCGGAGATGTCGATCAGCTCGTGAGCCTTGTAGACGATCTGCGTAGGGCTTTCGGGAGCGAGCTCGACGGAGAAGAACTCCACCATCGACATGGGAATGCCACTGAGCACCTTGCGCAGGGAGCTGATCGACGGGCTCACGCTGTTCTTCTCGATCATCGAGATGGTGCTGTTGGTAACGCCCGCGCGCTTGGCGAGTTCACGCTGGGACAGGCCCTTGAGCTTGCGGATGGCTTGCAGTCGTTCACCGACGTCCAAAGCTGGAGCCTCCTGAAACGGTCGAGATGGGAGCAAAGTGTGAACGATATGATGGCGATGCCGTTCAGTATTTACAACACTTTGCCCCGCAACCTGTCCGCTTCAGCCGCTTATTCGCCGATATAGTCCAGCGGCACGCGCTTGAGGTTGCAGAAGATCTGGTACGGGATCATGCCCGCCTGGGCTGCCACCTCGCTGGCCAGCACCTGCTTGCCCCACAACTCCACCGGGCTGCCGATGGTGGCTTCGGGCACGTCGGTCAGGTCGATGCAGAGCATGTCCATGGACACCCGCCCGATCAGCTGGCTGCGCTTGCCGGCGACCATCACCGGGGTACCGGTGGGCGCCTGACGTGGGTAGCCATCGGCATAGCCCATGGCGACCACGCCGACCCGGGTCGGGCGCGGGGTGATGAACTTGGCGCCATAACCCACCGGCTCGCCGGCCGGCAGCTCACGCACGCCAATAACACGCGATTGCAGGGTCATCACCGGTTGCAGGCGCTCGGCCTGGGGTTGGGAGACTTCGAAGGGCGTGGCGCCGTAGAGCATGATGCCCGGGCGTACCCAGTCGCTCGGCACTTGGGGCCAGCCCAGCACCGCCGGGGAATTGCGCAGGCTGCATTCGGCAGCCAGGCCCTGGCGGGCGGCTTCGAACACCGCCACCTGCTGGGAAGTGGCATCCACGTCCAGTTCATCGGCGCGGGCGAAGTGGCTCATCAGCACGATACGCGCCACCTTGCCGCTGGCCAGCAGACGCTGGTAGGCCTCCTGGTAGTCCTTCGGGTGCAGGCCCACGCGGTGCATGCCGGTGTCCATCTTCAGCCAGACGGTCAATGGCTTGTGGACAGTCGTGTTCTCGATCGCTTCCAACTGCCACAGTGACTGCACCACGCACCACAGGTCGTGCTCGGCGATCAGCGCCAGCTCGCTGGCCTCGAAGAAGCCTTCGAGCAGCAGCACCGGCGCCTTGATCCCGGCGGCGCGCAGCTCGAGCGCTTCCTCGATGCAGGCCACCGCAAAGCCGTCGGCTTCGGTTTCCAGGGCCAGGGCACAGCGTACCGCGCCATGCCCGTAGGCATCGGCCTTGATCACGGCCAGGGCCTTGGCACCGGACAGTTCACGGGCCAGGCGATAGTTGTGGCGGAGGGCTTGGAGGTCGATGAGGGCACGGGCGGGACGCATGGCGGCAGCCTTATGGTGGTTCAGGTTGAAATCGGTGTTGCCCTATCGCCGGCAAGGCGGCGATAGGGCTGGTGAAGCAGGCCAATCACTGATGCACAGGCGCGGCCTGGCCGTGCTTGGTCACTTCCCGGTTGTTGCCGTAACGGGAAATGTCGAGGCCTTCGGCACTGATCTGCGGCTTCTTGCGCGCGATCAAATCGGCCAGCAGGCGACCGGAGCCACAGGCCATGGTCCAGCCCAGGGTACCGTGACCGGTGTTCAGGAACAGGTTGCGGTACGGGGTGGCGCCCACGATCGGGGTGCCGTCCGGGGTGGCCGGGCGCAGGCCGGTCCAGAAGCTGGCCTGGCTCAGGTCGCCGCCGCGAGGATAGAGATCATTGACGATCATCTCCAGCGTTTCGCGGCGACGCGGGTTCAGCGAAAGGTCGAAGCCGGCGATCTCGGCCATGCCGCCTACGCGGATACGGTTGTCGAACCGGGTGATGGCGACCTTGTAGGTTTCATCGAGAATGGTCGAGGTCGGCGCCATGTCGGCATTGGTGATCGGCACGGTCAGCGAGTAACCCTTGAGCGGGTACACCGGCGCCTTGATGCCCAGCGGCTTGAGCATCTGCGGCGAATAGCTGCCCAGGGCCAGCACGTAGCGGTCGGCGGTTTCCAGCTTGCCGTCGATCCACACGCCGTTGATACGGTCACCGGCGAAGTCCAGGCGCTGGATGTTCTGGTCGAAGCGGAATTCCACGCCCAGCTTGAGCGCCATTTCGGCGAGCTTGGTGGTGAACAGCTGGCAGTCGCCGGTCTGGTCGTTGGGCAGGCGCAGGGCGCCGGCCAGGATGTTCTTCACGCCGGCCAGGGCAGGTTCGACACGAGCGATGCCGTCGCGGTCGAGCAGCTCGTAAGGCACGCCGGACTGCTCGAGCACGGCGATATCCTTGGCGGCGGCATCCACCTGCGCCTGGGTACGGAACAGCTGGGTGGTGCCCAGGGAGCGGTTCTCGTAGGCGATGCCGGTTTCGGCGCGCAGCTCGTCGAGGCAGTCGCGGCTGTACTCGGACAGACGCACCATGCGCTCCTTGTTCACCGCGTAGCGGTTGGCGGTGCAGTTGCGCAGCATCTGCGCCATCCACAGGTACTGGTCGACGTCGCCGGTGAGCTTGATGGCCAGCGGGGCATGGCGCTCGAGCAGCCACTTGATGGCCTTGAGCGGCACGCCAGGGGCAGCCCAGGGCGAGGCATAGCCGGGCGAGATCTGGCCGGCGTTGGCGAAGCTGGTTTCCATGGCCACCGCTGGTTGGCGGTCGACCACCGTCACTTCGAAACCTTGCCGGGCCAGATAATAGGCACTGGCGGTTCCGATCACACCGCTACCAAGTACCAAAACTCGCATTGTTTATCCCTCGCACGCGGTCAACCGCAGTCTTTTGTTGAAATGGCTGGATGGCCGCAGTATATGGAGGAATAGCCAGTGCATTTCACTATATAAAAGCCTATATTTGGCGAGAATTCTCGGCAAAATCGCCTTTCACGGAGGGGCATCCCCTATGAGAACCCAGCACCAGAGCAAGCGTGAACTGGACAAGATCGACCGCAATATCCTGCGCATCCTGCAGAACGACGGGCGCATCTCGTTCACCGAACTGGGCGAAAAGGTCGGCCTTTCCACCACACCTTGCACCGAGCGGGTTCGCCGGCTGGAACGTGAGGGGATCATCATGGGCTACAACGCCCGGCTCAATCCGCAGCACCTCAAGGGCAGCCTGCTGGTGTTCGTCGAGATCAGCCTGGACTACAAGTCCGGGGACACCTTCGAGGAGTTCCGCCGCGCCGTGCTCAAGCTGCCCCATGTGCTGGAATGCCACCTGGTGTCCGGCGACTTCGACTACCTGGTGAAGGCACGTATCTCGGAGATGGCCTCCTATCGCAAGCTGCTGGGCGACATCCTGCTCAAGCTGCCCCATGTGCGCGAGTCCAAGAGCTACATCGTCATGGAAGAGGTGAAGGAAAGCCTCTGCCTGCCGATCCCGGAGTAAGGTTCAGACCAGCACCTGGCGGGTGCTGGCGATGAACTGGTGCACCAATTGCTCGGCCTCGGGTTCGATCATCTGGTCGGGCCCCCGGCCCCGCGGGCAGGCCAGGCGTGGCGTGGTGCCGAACAGGCGGCAGATCATCGGGCGCTCTTCGTAGACCGTGCAGCCGTTGGGGCCCAGGTGCACGCAGTCCAGGCGCTCCAGCGCGGCGTCCTGCTCGGCGCGGGGCTTGCGCGGCAGGCGGGCCATTTCTTCAGCCGAAGTGGTGACCGGGCCGCAGCAATCATGGCAGCCGGGTTCGCACTCGAAGGATGGGATCAGTTCGCGCAGGAAATGGATCTTGTGGCTGTTGCAGGACATGGTCGGGTACAAAGCAGGGAAATTGACCAGATTATATAGCGCCGCCCCACTGTAGGAGCGGCCTTGTGCCGCGAACGGGCCGCAAAGCGGCCCCGGCACTATAACTGTGGGGGGCGCTGCGCCCCTTTCGCGGCACAAGGCCGCTCCTAGAGTTGATCGCGTCAAGCAGGGCTGGCCGGTTGCCCGCCCCAGAGCCCCGGCTTATCCTCCTCGCCTAGCCCACCAGCCCCAGGACCCAGCCCAATGATCCACAGCGCGCAGCACGCCGCCTCCTACTATGCCGCCAGCAGCGCACCCCACCCTGACCACGCCTTCCTGCAAGGCGACCACCGTGCCGACGTCTGCATCGTTGGCGGCGGTTATTCCGGCCTCAATACTGCCATCGAGCTGGCCGAGCGTGGGCTGTCGGTGATCCTGCTGGAAGCGCGCAAGATCGGCTGGGGCGCCAGCGGGCGCAATGGTGGGCAGTTGATCCGCGGCGTCGGCCACGGCCTGGAGCAGTTCCTGCCGGTGATCGGCGAGGAAGGTGTGCGCAGCATGAAGCTCATGGGCCTGGAAGCGGTGGACATCGTCCGCGAGCGCGTCGAGCGCCATGCCATCGCCTGCGACCTGACCTGGGGCTACTGCGACCTGGCCAACAAGCCGGGCGAGCTGCAAGGCTTCGCCGAGGATGCCGAAGAACTGCGCAGCCTGGGCTATCGCCACGAACTGCGCCTGGTGCAGGAGAAAGATATCCACAGCGTGGTCGGTTCCGACCGCTATGTAGGCGGGCTGATCGACATGGGCTCGGGGCACCTGCACCCGCTGAACCTGGCCTTGGGCGAAGCCGCCGTGGCCAGCCGCCTGGGGGTGGGCCTGTATGAACAATCGGAAGTCGTTCGTATCGACTACGGCCCCGAAGTGACTGTGCATACCGCCCAGGGCCGCGTTCGCGCCACGACCCTGGTGCTGTGCTGCAATGCCTATCACAACGACCTGAACCGCGAACTCGGCGGCAAGGTATTGCCCGCCGGCAGCTATATCATCGCCACCGAGCCGTTGGGCGAGGAGCGCGCCCGCCAGTTGCTGCCGCAGAACATGGCGGTGTGCGACCAGCGCGTGGCCCTGGACTACTATCGGCTCTCTGCCGACCACCGCCTGCTGTTCGGCGGCGCCTGCCATTATTCCGGGCGTGACCCGCAGGACATCGCCGCCTACATGCGGCCCAAGATGCTCAAGGTATTCCCGCAGTTGGCCGACGTACGCATCGACTATCAATGGGGCGGCATGATCGGCATCGGTGCCAACCGCCTGCCGCAGATCGGCCGCCTGGCCAGCCAGCCCAACGTCTATTACGCCCAGGCCTATTCCGGCCATGGCGTGAACGCCACCCACCTGGCCGGGCGCTTGCTGGGCGAGGCCATCAGCGGCCAGCAGGGCGGGCGCTTCGACCTGTTCGCCAAGGTGCCACACATTACCTTCCCCGGCGGCAAGCTGCTGCGCTCGCCGCTGCTGGCCTTGGGAATGCTCTGGCATCGCCTGAAAGAACTCGCCTGACACCCCCTTTGAGCGGGCTTGCCCCGCTCCTACAGGGGTCGTGTTCAACTTTTCCAGAAGGGTTTGCGCCCTTCCTCCCGCGCTTGCGCCCAGCTCAGCCCGATATCCCGCAGTTGTGCATCGTCGAGCTGCAACAGGTGCCTGCGGGTACGCCAGCGATGCACCATCAACCCCCACCGGCTCAGCCCCGCTGGCCCCTCGAAGACCTTGGCCCGTTCTCCAGCGTCCAGTTCCTTGGCCAATAGTTGCAAGCGCACATCGCTCATGCCGTCCATCGCTGCGTTCTCCCGATCAGTAGGTACTGTGGGAGAAAGCATGCACGTCGGCACCCGAGGCCATACAGATCCAATGCCAGTTTATTATTTCCATACAGAATTGGCAGCCTGAGGCCTGAATGCTGTATTTTCAGCCGATCTGTAATGGTCTGCAGGCGCACTTAGGCGCAGGAGTATGCCGTGACGCTCTACCTCAACCTTGCCGAACTGCTGGGCGCCCGCATCGAACAAGGCCTGTACCGCCCCGGCCAGCGCCTGCCCTCGGTGCGCGCGCTGAGTTTGGAGCATGGGGTCAGCCTGAGCACGGTGCAGCAGGCCTATCGCCTGCTCGAGGACAACGGCCTGGTCTCGCCACGGCCCAAGTCCGGCTATTTCGTCGCCGAAGACCGCAGCCTCCCTGCCCTGCCCGCCGTCAGCCGCCCGGCCCAGCGCCCTGTGGATATCTCGCAATGGGAGCAGGTCCTGGAGCTGGTACGCAGCACGCCGCAGAAGGCGGTGATACAGCTTGGCCGCGGCATGCCCGACATCGACAGCCCGACCTTGAAACCTCTGTTACGCAGCCTCGCCCAGCTCAGCCGACGCCAGGACATGCCCGGGCTGTACTACGACAACATCCACGGCAACCTCGCCCTGCGTGAGCAGATCGCCCGGCTGCTGCTCGATTCCGGCTGCCGCCTGGACCCGGCCGACCTGGTGGTGACCACGGGCTGCCATGAGGCGCTGTCCACCAGCATCCGCGCCGTGTGCGAGCCGGGCGATATCGTCGCGGTGGAGTCGCCAAGCTTCCATGGCGCCATGCAGACCCTCAAAGGCCTGGGCATGAAGGCCCTGGAAATCCCCACCGACCCGCTCCAGGGCATCAGCCTGGAGGCCTTGGAGCTGGCGCTGGAACAATGGCCGATCAAGCTGATCCAGCTCACCCCCAGCTGCAACAACCCCCTGGGCTACATCATGCCCGAAGCGCGCAAGAAGGCCCTGCTGAACCTCGCCCAGCGCTATGACGTGGCGATCCTCGAGGATGATGTGTATGGCGACCTGGCCTACACCTACCCGCGCCCACGGACCATCAAGTCGTTCGACGAAGACGGCCGCGTGCTGTTGTGCAGTTCTTTCTCCAAGACCCTGGCACCGGGGCTGCGGGTTGGCTGGGTGGCGCCCGGCCGCTATCTGGAGCGGGTGCTGCACATGAAGTACATCAGCACCGGCAGCACGGCCTGCCAGCCGCAGTTGGCCATCGCCGACTTCATCGAGGCCGGGCATTACCACCCGCACGTGCGACGCATGCGCAGCCAGTACCAGCGCGGCCGCGACCAAATGAGCGACTGGGTGACCCGCTATTTCCCTGCAGGCACCCGCGCCAGCCGGCCCCAGGGCGGTTTCATGCTATGGGTCGAATTACCAGAAAGTTTCGACACGCTGCGCCTGAACCGGGCTTTACTGGAGCAGGGGGTGCAGATTGCGGTTGGCAGCATCTTCTCGGCGTCGGGCAAGTACCGGCATTGCCTGCGCATGAACTTTGCCGCACGGCCCACGCCGCAGATCGAAGCCGCTGTGCGCAAGGTGGGCGAAACCGCCCTTCGTCTACTGGAAGCGGACGAAAGCCCGGCGTAACTTTGCGCCGCCTCCCACAGTCCAAACCATAGGCCTTTGCTGTACAGGACGTTCTACCCTTGAGACTCCAGCGAGCTCTGCCTCTCTTGCTGGCGCTGTTGCTTGGCCTGTCGGGCTGCGCCAGCGTCGGCACACCGCGCCAGGTCAGCCAGGCGCTGCCGGCCAGCGATTCGGCCTTCGGCCGCTCGGTGCAGCGCCAGGCCGCGCCGTACGAGGGGCGCTCGGGCTTTCGCCTGCTGCCCAACAGCAACGAGGCCTTTCGTGCCCGCGCAGAGCTGATCCGCAACGCCCAGGCCAGCATCGACCTGCAGTACTACATCGTCCATGACGGCCTCAGCACCCGCGCCCTGGTGCATGAACTGCTGCGTGCCGCCGACCGCGGCGTGCGGGTGCGCATCCTGCTCGACGACACCACCAGCGACGGCCTGGACACCCTGATGGGCACGCTGGCCGCCCACCCGAACATCCATATCCGCGTATTCAATCCCCTGCACCTGGGGCGCAGCACCGGCGCCACCCGTGCCGTGGGCCGGCTGTTCAACTTGTCGCGCCAGCACCGGCGCATGCACAACAAGCTGTTCCTGGTGGACAACAGCATGGCCATCGTCGGCGGGCGCAACATCGGCGACGAATATTTCGATGCCGAGCCCAACCTGAACTTCACCGACATCGACCTGCTCGGCGTGGGCCCGGTGGCCGAACAACTCGGGCACAGCTTCGACCAGTACTGGAACAGCGCCCTGAGCCGGCCGATCGGTGACTTCCTCTGGCGCCAGCCAGATGCCGCCGACCTGCGCGCCAGCCGCAAGCGCCTGGAAATTTCCCTGGCTCAGGCACGGGTCAAGCACAAGGCGCTGTACGACCGGCTGATGGCCTACCAATCCCGCCCACGCCTGGACACCTGGCGCAACGAGTTGATCTGGGCCCATAGCCAGGCCCTATGGGACTCGCCGAGCAAAGTGCTGGCCCAGGACGAGCCGGACCCGCACCTGCTGATGACCCAGCAACTGGCGCCAGAGTTGGCCAAGGTGCAGCACGAGCTGATCCTGGTGTCGGCTTACTTCGTGCCTGGGGAGTCCGGCCTGTTGTACCTCACCAGCCGCGCCGACGCAGGCACCTCGATCAAGCTGCTGACCAACTCCTTGGAAGCCACCGACGTACCGGCGGTGCATGGCGGCTACGCCCCCTACCGCCGCGCCCTGCTCGAACATGGCGTACAACTGTACGAACTGCGCCGCCAGCCGGGCGACCCCAGCGCCTATCGTAGCTTGAGCTTTCGCGGCAGCTCCGACTCCAGCCTGCACAGCAAGGCGATCGTCTTCGACCGGCGCAAGACCTTCATCGGCTCGTTCAACTTCGACCCACGCTCCGTGCTGTGGAACACCGAAGTCGGCGTATTGGTAGACAGCCCGGAACTGGCCGAATACACCCGCGAAATGGCTGTCGAAGGCATGGCACCGGCATTGAGCTACCAGGCGAAACTGGTAGGCGACCAGCTGGTGTGGGTGACCGAGGACAATGGCAAGCGGCGCTTGCTGACGTCGGAACCAGGCGGCCTGTGGCGGCGCTTCAATGCCTGGATCAGCAAGGCAGTGGGCCTGGAGAAGATGCTGTAGCGCAGGGCCAATCGCCGGCAAGCCGGCTCCCCCCCTGCAGCTCTCAAAGCCTTTGCTATCCGTGGGAGCCGGCTTGCCGGCGATTGGGGCTGCATAGCAGCCCCCCCAATGTTGCGATCTACGCCGACGCCGGCTCGAAGGCATCCCGCCGCCGGGTCAACACCACCAACCCTGCGGCCCCTGCGGCCATCAACCAAGGCAACGCATGCCCGCTGATCCACTGGCTGCCAGCCCCGGCGATCAGCGGCCCGAGCAGGCAGCCGATCCCCCACAGCTGCGCCACATGCGCATTGGCCCGCACCAGTTCATCGTCCCGGTAACGCTCACCGATCAGCACCAGCGATAAGGTGAACAGGCCACCGGCACTGGCACCGAACAGCACCCACACCGGCCAGATCGCAGGGGTGTGCAAGGCCAGCGGAATCGCCAGGCTGGAAACGAGCAGGGTCAGGGCGCAGCCGCTGAACAGAGTACGGCGCGACATGTAGTCGGCCAGGGCACCGATCGGCAGTTGCAGCACCGCATCACCCACCACCACGGTACTGACCATGAACAGCGCCACCTCCGCGGTGAACCCTTGCTGCAGGCAGTACACCGGCAACAAAGTCAGGATCATCGCCTCGAACGCAGCGAACAGGGCAATGGCCCAGGCGATCACCGGCAGACGCCGGCAGAAAGCGAACAGGTCGCCGAAGGTGACGCTGCACGCGTCGGTGCTCGGCGCACCACCACGCCCCAACAGCAGCAACGGCGCACACAGCAGCAAGGCCGTCGCGGCCCAGAACCCGAAATCATCGTCCGAACCCAGGAACCCCAGCACCAGTGGCCCGGCCAGCTGGCTCAAGGCGTAGCTGCTGCCATACAGCGCCACCAGGCGGCCTCGCCACTGCTCGACCACCAGCTGGTTGATCCAACTTTCGCCGAGGATGAACACCACCGTCAGGGCCATGCCGATCAGCAGGCGCAGCGCCAGCCACAACGGGTAGCTGGGCAGCAGTGCTACCAGGCCGATCGACAGGGCGCCGCCCCATAGGCACAGACGCATGGCGGCCGGCACACCGACCCAGCCGGCCAGGCGGCTGGCCAGGCTGGCACCGAGCAGCACACCCAGAGCCGGCATCGCCGCCATCACGCCGATAGCGAACCCACCATAGCCCCAGCCCTCCAGGCGCAAGGACACCAGTGGCATGCTCACGCCGAGCGCGAGCCCGACACTGAGCACCGAGGCCAGTACGGCAAAGTAGGTTCCCCAACGCATGGCAGCCCTCCTAGGCAGATCTTGAAATACAAAGACGACAAAGCCGGGACGGCGTAGGGCCGGCCCGGCTGTCGTCAGGGCTGCCTTTGCAGCCCATCGCGGGGCAAGCCCACTCCCACAGTGGCCGCGCCGGCCCTGAGGTTGGCGCTGACCTTGCTGGAGCGGGCTTGCCCCGCGCTCAGGCCGCGAAGCGGCCCGCGCTGGATTACAGCTTGATCCAGGTCGCTTTCAGCTCGGTGTACTTCTCCAGTGCGTGCAGCGACTTGTCACGGCCGTTGCCCGACTGCTTGAAGCCACCGAACGGTGCGGTCATGTCGCCGCCGTCGTACTGGTTGACCCACACGCTGCCAGCGCGCACGGCGCGGGCAGTCTGGTGGGCCTTGGAAATGTCCGAGGTCCAGATGCCGGCGGCCAGGCCGTAGGGCGTATCGTTGGCGATAGCCACGGCTTCTTCTGCGGTGTCGAAGGTGATCACCGACAGCACGGGGCCGAAGATCTCTTCCTTGGCGATCTTCATGGCGTTGGTCACGCCGTCGAAGATGGTCGGCTCGACATAGGTGCCACCGGTTTCTTCCAGGGTGCGCTTGCCGCCAGCCAGCAGCTTGGCGCCGTCCTGGTGGCCGGCCTCGATGTAGGACAGAACGGTGTTCATCTGCTGGGTATCGACCAACGCACCCACGGTGGTCTCAGGGTCCAGCGGGTTGCCCGGCTTCCAGGCCTTCAGGGCCTCGACCACCATCGGCAGGAACTGGTCCTTGATGGAGCGCTCGACCAGCAGGCGGGAGCCCGCGGTGCAGACTTCGCCCTGGTTGAAGGCGATGGCGCTGGCAGCAGCCTCGGCGGCGGCCTTCAGGTCAGGCGCGTCGGCGAACACGATGTTCGGGCTCTTGCCGCCGGCTTCCAGCCAGACGCGCTTCATGTTCGACTCGCCCGCGTAGACCATCAATTGCTTGGCGATCTTGGTCGAGCCGGTGAACACCAGGGTATCGACGTCCATGTGCAGGGCCAGGGCCTTGCCCACGGTGTGGCCGTAGCCCGGCAGCACGTTCAGCACACCGGCCGGGATACCGGCTTCGATGGCCAGCTGGGCGATACGGATGGCGGTCAGCGGCGACTTTTCCGAAGGCTTGAGCACGATGGAGTTACCGGTGGCCAGGGCCGGGCCGAGTTTCCAGCAGGCCATCAGCAGCGGGAAGTTCCAAGGTACGATGGCACCCACCACGCCCACCGGCTCGCGGGTGACCAGGCCGAGCTGGTCGTGCGGGGTCGGGGCGACTTCGTCGTAGACCTTGTCGATGGCTTCGGCAGTCCAGTGGATGGCGTTGGCGGCACCCGGGATATCGATGGTGGAGGAGTCACCGATCGGCTTGCCCATGTCCAGGGTTTCCAGCAGTGCCAGCTCCTCGACGTGCTTGCGCAGCAAGTCGGCGAAGCGGATCAGCGTGGCCTTGCGCTTGGCCGGCGCCAGGCGCGACCAGACGCCGGATTCGAACACGGCGCGGGCGTTCTCGACGGCGCGGTTGGCGTCGGCCAGGTCGCAACTGGCGACCTTGGCCAGGAAGCGTCCGTCCACCGGGCTCAGGCAGTCGAAGGTTTCACCGGACGCGGCATCGGTGTATTCGCCGTTGATGAAGGCGCGACCTTCGATCTTCAGTTGTTGGGCACGCTGTTCCCAATCCGCACGAGTCAGGGTGGTCATACGAAACTCCTCCTCTTGTTAAGGTGCAACGCCGTACTGAGGACATCACGGCGATGTCGAAAATTCTGGCCGGGCGACAAGCGCACACTGGCACCCGCCACCCTAAACCAGCCGGGTGAAACTATCAATATATTTGACACGAAAGGCCTAAAAGCCTACTGATGTGCATTTTATTAAACAACAAGAGGGCTTCAGCATGACTATCAGCAGCATCATCGATTTCGCCCAGGTGCTCACCGAGGCCGAGCGTTATCGCCCGGCGGCGGAAAAAATCCTCAAGGGCGAACCCGACCAGGCCGTCTACAACCACTACTCCAGCCCCTGCGGCCAGTTCGCCGCGGGCGTATGGGAAGGTGCGGTCGGGCAGTGGACGGTGAACTACACCGAGCATGAGTACTGCGAGATCACCCAGGGCGTCTCGGTGCTGCGCGACCTGGACGGCAATGCCAAGACCTTGCGTGCCGGCGATCGCTTCGTGATCCCCGCAGGCTTCAAGGGCACCTGGGAAGTGCTGGAGCCGTGCCGCAAGATCTATGTCATGTTCGAGCAGAAGTAATAGTTAACGCAGCGACAGGCCTCCTTGGCGTAAAGATGGCCCGGCCCGTTCGGGCTCACCCTCACAACCCAAGGAGTACCACCATGACCAATGAAGAAGTCGTGCACGAGTTGCAACACCTGATCGGCCTGCCCTATGAAGGGTCGATCAAAACCGCCATTACCCAGGCCACCGGGCGTACACGCGTGGTCGGCCCCAATGAAATGTCCACGCGCGAATTCGACCCAGAACGGGTACATGTGCGCGTCGATGCCAGCGGCGCTGTCTCGGGCTTCGCGTTCAACTAACACCGAACGCCGGGCATCGAGTAGGAGGCGGGCTCTGACCCGCCGTCCTCTCACACCACCGTGCGTACGGTTCCGTACACGGCGGTTCAGGTTATGCGACTAAGCCGGTTGATCGTATCCA